>CADBRB010000194.1 GCA_902796955.1 uncultured Ruminococcus sp. | reverse complement strand
TTTTATTTGGAATATCAATGAATTTTCCGGTCCATTCCTTAGTAACTTCTATACTAACGGTTACGGGGCGGTTATTTAACTCTAATTCTATGACATCACCGTTTTCCGGCACCTCTGTCACTCCGTTGTTTTTTGCGAAACCGCCCTCGGCTATAAAATAGTTCTCAAAATCAGCTATGCGGTTTGATTTTCCGGTACCGCCGATATAAATTGCAGTTTCCTTAACCAAATACTCCTCCGGTGTTACTCCGTCATTGTCTACTGTACCGCTGAGAAGCTCAAATACTCCTGTCCAGCTTTCCTTAGACCTCACAAGCCGAGGATTGGTTATCTTTCTTCCTACAGCGTCAAACTTAACAATATCATATGTGTTTCCGTTTACAAGTATAGAAGTATCGGTCACAGCATTTGTTTTGTGATACAGTGTAAGCTCAACGCCGGCCGGCCTGTATGATTCTGGCAAAACGGAAGACATCTCATCCTCATAATTGAGCCGCCATGTCTTTTTAGCGTCAACCCTTACTGCGATAGTATCTATATTCTGGAATTTATAAACGCCGTTTTTATATTCTGAAAGCCTGATATAATCGTCATCCACACTACTGTCATCTCGACTAATACCGGTTTCGGTTATTGTATAAACCCACTCCCCCTCGGTACTGCCAAGGCTACCGTACTTATCAAGTCCGGTTATATTATACTCATATACCAGACTATGCGCACCTGTAGTACGTGAAAAACTGCCGTTAGCTTTACGTGGAGTTTTACCTCGGACTTCAGATTTCCGTCATGAAGAACGTATTCTATTCTAAAGCCGCTGTCGTTAATCATATTTTTTGCGGAATCCTTCAGCTTACGAGTCAAAACAAAAGTAATATCGGTATTCTCCGGCCACGGTCCGGGTCTTGATTTTAACCCTGCGTTACCGTACCATTCCTTTACAAAGTTAAGCCCTATGCTTTGCTGTGTATTGGTAATGGATTCTCCGCTTTTAACACTTGCGCTTGAAGGCTCATAGCCAAACTGTCCTACCACCTCATGCACAGTATATTCAATAATTCTTCCGTAGCTGTCAGTTTTATATAAATCTGCCCATTCAGCTCTCCACGGCTGTACCTCTGCATGATTATTAATCATCAGTGTGTCCGGTTCGCCATCGAGCGTTACTCTGCTGTTAGGCACTTCGGTGCCGTCTGCGAACAATGCAAATGTAACTGTAGCTTTATCCGGTGCATCGGTTGTTCCGTTATTATTCTTCCAGTTTTTACCGGCAACTACAGATGTTCTTACAATGCTGGAGTTGCCTATTGTAACTGCGCCGTAGTCCGTTGTAAGATCAGTAGCCGTAACACCTGAAGGCAGTGATGCCGGAGTCCACGGCGTAGCCTCATTCGGGTCTGAAAAGTAGAAGTAGCATCTATCCTGTGTTCTTTGCAGCTGGTCAGGCAATCTGTAGCCATCAGCCGAGGCTGTTTCCTCAGTATAGTATAGCGTATTATATTTATAGATATCACCGTTATCCCACGATATAATAAATCTGCCTCTTACTCCCTCGGTGGTACACACTGTAACAGGTTGCTCATCTTCTGCTCTGTATACGGTAAACTCTGCGCCCCTTAAGGCTGCACCGGAGTCGGCATCTACCTTTGTAACGGAATAGCTGTTTTCAAAGTATGTATTGGTAATAACTATATTGTGACTTATATGCTGATTTATTTCTTCCTGAGTTATATCAAATTCTGCTTCATTTTGTTTGTTGCCGTCTACCATGTACTCCGTGAGCAATGCGTACTTTTCTATTTGCTCGTTTTCTTCACGCACACGATAATGCCCCGGCTCCAATCCCTCGGTATAATACTTTCCGCTTGTCATCTGTCCGTAAGTAAGCCTGTCCACTATTTTATATTCGGGAGGATCGTCCTTAATACGCTTTTCTATCAGGAATTTTACACGGTTTTTCTGCGCATTGGTAAGATTAACGTTACCGTTAAACCTTTTGACAAGGTAAAATCCGCCCGTATCCGGCCAGTTACGCACTTTAACCACATCGCCGTTACTGTAGACATAAGCATTGCCTGCGGCAGAATAGTTCGGATTATCCGATACAACAAAGCTGTACAACATAAAGTCAGGCTCAAAGTGAACCTCATTATTAAACTCGTCATACATAACAGGCGGTTTTATTTCCTCAAGATAATAAACCGTGTTTTTACGTATGGCAATACCGTCACGGCTCTTATCCAGAGTGACAAGCGCATAACCGTCGCCGTACTCGCTGTGGGCAGTCTTAAAGACTATTTCCTGTTCTTCTCTCGTTGTATCAGTGACAAGCCTGCCCGTGCCGTCATCTATTAAAGGATATCCTTCCGGATATGTAATCGGGTTTTTGTTCTGATCGAGCAGTCTGAACACTGCATCGTTAAGTCCCTTTTCCATATGGTTTGCAGGATATTTAAAAAGGTTGATTCCGTATATGCCCGCTGTGCCTACGCCAGCCCAAACAAGCTTTTCATCTGAAACCGTCTGGGTAAATCCGAGCATATCCACTCTGTTCCACGCCGGTGTTTTTTTGCTTACCTCATTAATTACATGAGCCTTGTACGTTATAGTAACATGTGTGGAATCGGGTACAAGGAACGTACCGGTATTACCTCGGTAATCCCATGACACCTCTCTGTCGGGCGGATCTGTTACTGCACTGACTGTACGGTAATCTATGGACAGATTATCCGAATGCGTGTCATTCATATAATACGGTTCGCCGCCGTTAAGCTCTATACAGGCCTTGTTTATATTCAATGTATAAACAACTTTGTCCCCTTCAACAGCCTTTGTTTTGGATATAGGATTATACGAATGTGAAAACTCAGCCGTTGACGGCGGAAGGTTTAGCATATATGCAGTATTATCAAATTTCGCTTTGCCCTTATTCATAGCGGCAATCTCATTGATTTTTTCGATAGCATCGGTATCTTTAGGCATTAGCCAATAGTATAAATGATAATAGCTGTAATAGCTACCGTCCTCCTTTGTAGGAATTTTATTGATATGGAATGCAATGCCCTCCTCGGTTTCTTCCCAACTCATATCGTCACCGGTTGCTTTTGGATCATAGTTTTGATAACTGTATGCATTTTCCGAACCCCAAAGTCCTGGATTACCGTGCCAGTTACCGGGCAGTACCGTCAAGTCAAACAGCTTGAAAAGTTCTTTATCGAATATATCCATTATATCAAAGGAGTCTTCTTCAATACCGGTAAGAGTGATATGAAATTCATTCATGACATAAGAAATTCCGTCTATTGTTACAGTTCTCGAACTGAGATTTCTGCTTGTGTTTTCTGTTTTCTTAATTGTCTTTCTCATCGGCGCCGCAACAGCACTATCGGTATTAAAGAAACCATCGTCCGCACGTACAGTTCCCCTGTTTCTATGCTCACGGTACCAAGCGGTGGCATATGTACCTTCAACAACGTTATCAAGCCAATCGTCACTATTTTGAGTAGTAATTCTGAATTTTACGGTACGTTGCTCACCTGTTCCCAAGGCTCCGGGAACCGTACCGCCTTCACCGTCCGGTTTATAAAATGCAAGCACAAGCACATTCGGCGCATAGTCCACGTCGTTAATATATGATTTTTGCTCAATAATTTCACCCTCAACCGGCTCGCTTATAAGCTCCCAGCTTATAAGGTCATCCTTAAAGAGTGTATCATAACTATCTGACGCAGTCTTTTTCATCCATTTAAACGGAAGTGTTTCGGTAATTTCAAATCTGTTGTCATATCCTTCCGCTCTGATATCTACCTCTATATCCCATACGCTTTGCTCTGCATTTGAGCTGACAAGATTCTTACGTATCGGAATGCTCTTGTCACCAACCGGACCAATGACGCCGTGATCCGTATACTGGCCGCCCTTACCCGATACTGTATTGTCAAACTCGTCTGTATTGGGCATTTCCTTTAAATTTGCACGCATGGTATACGTTATAACGTAACGGTATGCACCGTCTGTTTCAGGTATATGATAAGTCCATGGAGTATTGTTAGGATGCGTGCTTGCAGGCTTGCTGATTCCCAAATCCTTCCACGATACATCCTCAGTACCTGCACTTTTCCATTTTGGCGTTACGCCGTCTTCTTCAAATCCGTCCTTTTCATATTTTTCAACGTGTATTCCGTCGCCTACATAGCGCAGATTGGGTATGGCACTGTTATTGTAACGCATTTTATCAACGATATCCGACCCGGCTAAGGATGCGTCGGCA
>CADBRB010000193.1 GCA_902796955.1 uncultured Ruminococcus sp. | reverse complement strand
CTCCGATATATGTGCGTCTGTGACCTCGTATTTCGGCCTCGTCACGAATGCCTCCAAGTGCAATACGCTCGGTTTTCCTGTTAATAGCTTTACCTATTGAGCGAGCTATTGAGGTTTTACCCACGCCGGGAGGTCCCACCAGACAGATTATTTGCGCATTTGATTCCGGAGCAAGCCGGCGAACCGCCAAAAGCTCCAAGATTCTCTCCTTAACCTTCTGCAAGCCATAGTGGTCTTTATCCAAAGCCTTTTTAACCTTATCTAAATCTATTTTCTCTTTTGTATATTTGTTCCACGGCAACGCAAGGCAGGTGTCAAGATATGTTCTGACAACATTTGCCTCTTGCGAGCCAATTGGCATTTTCTCAAGCTTAGATGCCTCCTTGAGCAATGCCGAAGCGATTTCATCGCTTAAGTTCAGTTCTAATATTTTTTCTCTGTATTCAGAGTTTTCCTGTTCAAAATCTTCGCCTATACCCAACTCGTGTTGAATGACACGCATTTGTTCTCTCAGGTAATACTCACGCTGACCTCTGTCAATACGCTCCCGTGTTTTTTGATGAACCTCGTTTTCAATCTCCAAAGTTTCTATTTCATCAGCAAACAAAACAATCAATTCTTCTATTCTTTCAACAGGATTAATTAACTCTAAAATCTCCTGCTTTTTGTAAAAATCTGAAATTATATTTGCGGCTATGTAGTCGGCAAGGCGGCCGGCATCCTTTGCTCCGGATATTTTATCAAGCATATCCTTCGGTAAATTCGGCGCTATTGATATATACTCGCCAAACATTTGTTTAACGGTTTTTACAGATGCATTCACACGTGAGTTATTTACGACCGGCTCCTCAATGTGCATAACTCTTACCAAAAAGTAAGGCTCGCTCGATATTTCTTCAACGACCTTTGCCCTGCAAATGCCTTCTACCATAACTCTCATTACGCTGCCTGACTGTTTTAAAACCTGCTTTATCTGAGCGATTACACCTGTTTTATATATCTGTTTAAAACCGGGGTCTGATATCTCTGCGTCCTTTTGTGCCGATAGAAAAATCAACTGCTTTCCCTTCATAACCTCGTTTAATGCTTTAATAGACTTTTCACGTCCTACATCAAAATGCATTACTGCACCCGGAAAAAGTACAATGCCTCTTAAAACAAGCATTGGCATTTCTATATTCATATCTTCAAGCTTAAGTTCTTCCATTTTTCTCACCTTTCCCACACGGTAACCAAAAGCTTCCTGCAATCCTTTATTCTAATATGGAAGCACACATATAATGTGTGTTTTCATAACAGAATAAAAGATAAATAGTATAAAAATAATTATCGCAAAAGCCGCAGCATTCAAAATTGAGTGCTGCAGCTTTAATATTGACTCAAGAAGCAGGGTTTCTGCGAATATGCTTTTTATCTGAATTTTTGCTGTTTAGGCTTATTTTTGCAGGCTTATGCTGAGGACTTCTTTCGATAACGGCAGCTTGCGGATTTTCTACCGCTTCACTTGTTATCGTTATTCGCTCGATTGTGTTATCGGACGGTGCCTCAAACATCAGGTCTGTTAAAATAGATTCCATAATTGAGCGCAGACCTCTTGCGCCGGTATCCTTATCAAGTGCCTTTTGAGCAATCGCTTCAAGTGCCTCATGCTCAAATTCAAGTTCTATCCTGTCAAGCTCAAAAAGCTTTTTGTACTGTTTGACAAGGGAATTTTTCGGCTCTGTCAAAATACGCACGAGTGCCTCTTTGTCAAGGCCGGACAAGGCGGTAATAACAGGCAAACGTCCCACTAATTCGGGAATAAGCCCATATTTAACCAAATCCTGTTGCGTAATGTTAGACATCCAATCCGTTGAGTTCAGCTCGCTCTTATCCTTTATGTCTGCACCGAATCCCAACGCTGATGATCCCATGCGTCTTTCAACATTTTTATTTATACCGTCGAATGCGCCGCCGCAAATAAACAGGACCTTGCTTGTGTCTATTTGTATAAAGTCTTGGTGCGGATGTTTTCTTCCTCCCTGAGGCGGAACGTTAGCTACAGTTCCTTCCAAAATCTTCAAAAGTGCCTGCTGTACGCCTTCTCCGCTGACATCACGGGTTATCGAGGGATTTTCAGATTTGCGGGCAATTTTGTCAATTTCATCGACATAAATGATGCCCTTCTCAGCTTTTTTAATATCGAAGTCTGCCGCTTGTATAAGCCTGAGCAGAATATTCTCTACGTCCTCCCCTACATAACCTGCCTCGGTAAGTGTAGTGGCGTCTGCAATAGCAAACGGAACATCAATAATTTTAGCGAGAGTTTGCGCCAAGAGCGTTTTTCCTACGCCGGTAGGACCGAGCAGCAGTATATTGATTTTATTCAGTTCTACATCTGACTTTTCTTCGTTGTTTATACGTTTATAGTGGTTATAAACCGCAACGCTCAGAGCTTTTTTGGCACTGTCCTGCCCGATTATATACTCGTCAAGTTGTTGCTTTATCTCTACAGGCTTTGGCAGAGAAGCTTTTTTACCTACTCTTACAGGAGGTTCCTCAACGGGCTCAGCCTTATCATTAATTATTGAAGCGCAAAGAGAAATACATTCATCGCAGATATATACTCCGGGACCGGCAACCATGCGGCTTGCATAGTCATGAGGTTTACCGCAGAATGAGCAAAAAATCTCTCTCTCGTTATCATCCTTATTTGGCATAAGTCATGTATCATTCCTTTCCTGTTAAACTACTTTACAAGCAGTATAGCTCAAGGCCGTAATTCTTATCTGCTTGTAAGCACCTTATCAACTATTCCGTATTCAAGAGCCTGCTGAGCTGTCATAAAATTATCTCTCTCGGTATCTCTTGCAATCACATCATACGGCTGACCCGTATGCTTTGACAGTATTTCATTCAGGCGCTTTTTGGTTTGCAAAATATGATCGGCATGTATCATAATATCGGTAGCCTGGCCTTGTGCGCCACCGCTTGGCTGATGTATCATAATATCGCTGTTGGGCAGTGCAAAGCGTTTGCCTTTTGTGCCTGCCGCAAGTAAAAACGCTCCCATGCTGGCGGCCATTCCCATACATATGGTTGAAACATCACATTTTATATACTGCATAGTATCATAGATAGACATACCAGCAGTGACCGAACCACCGGGGCTGTTGATATACAGACTTATGTCTTTTGACGGGTCCTGGCTCTCTAAGTAGAGAAGCTGAGCTACTACAAGACTTGCGGTTGTATTGTTGACTTCCTCAGTAAGCATAATTATTCTATCGTTTAAAAGTCTGGAAAATATGTCATATGATCTCTCACCGCGATTTGTTTGCTCAATGACATAAGGAATTAAACTCATCTTACATACCTCCAATATTATTATAGTATTACCGAATTTTAAGGGATTAAAACAACATAAGTAAATTATTCAGCCGTTTTTGCACTGGCCTTTACGAGATCCATAGCTTTTTCGGCGCAAATGTCCTTTTTAATCTCCTCAGCAGGAACAATGGACTTGATTCTGTCAGCAGACATTGAATAAGCTTCCGAAAGCTTGTTATATTCGTTTTCTACATCTTCATCGGTAACTTCAAATGCTTCAAGTTCTGCGATTTTTTCAAGAGCAAGTCTGAGCTTTACTCTGATTTCCGCCTGCGGTCTGTACATCTGTGCAAGGCCGTCTACATCCATGCCCATGTATTTTGCATATGTTTTGATATCCAGATTTTGAGATCTAAGACGTGCATCAAATTCCTGTACCATTTCTTCGGCTTTATTAACATACATAGCCTCAGGAATTTCGCCCTGT
>CADBRB010000192.1 GCA_902796955.1 uncultured Ruminococcus sp. | reverse complement strand
TGGGGGAGCCAATAGTTGGTGTCAATGGCAATGAGGGTCCACCCGTTCCCATCCCGAACACGGTAGTTAAGCTCATTTACGTCGAAGATACTCGGCTGGTAACGGCCCGGGAAAATAGAGCGACGCCAACATCTAAAGAGTCGGTAAATCCGGCTCTTTTTTCTTTGGGTTTTTGCATAGTATATAATAAGCATACCGCCCTGCAACATCCTTGTTGCAGGGCGGACGAATTTTTGTTGATAATCACTCAAATATAAGATTGTACTCATCAAATTTTATTTCGGAATAGCCTGTCAGTGTAAGCTTTAGTGACTCTAAAAGTTTGTCTTTATTCTGGTTGGTACAATAATTCTGTAAGTTTTTTGTTACTGTGACGTTAATTGAGAATCTGTCCCCTGTATTATAGGTTGCTGTCGAATTAATGCTTTCTGTGCCATTATTTTCTATTTTTACGCTTATCAATTCTACTTCCTCACCTATTCCGTTTAAAGTTTTCCAACTGTTAAAAACTTCTTCTGATGTACACGGTAAGTATAGTGATGAAGAAACGATTTCATCATTGTTTAAATAGTAAATCGTTATGTCCTTCTGTTCTATATCTATTTCGGTTTCAGATGCCATAGAAACAAATTGCTGTGATTCACCGTTAACAGTATTATTTGAGTGTGGGAACATCACACCTATAACAAAGATTATTGCTATGCAGGCTATTGCTGTAAAAGCATATACTAAATTTTTGCTTTTGGGCTTCGTATTAATTTTTATTTCCGCCTCTTTGATTGCATTTTCATCAATATTGGCAAGAATCTCATAAAACTGTTCTTTTTTCATAAGTCATACCCCTTTTCTGTAAGATGTTTACGTAGTTTTTTTCTTATTCTGTTTAGTTCAACCGATACATGGTTTGCAGTTTTTCCACAGTTATTTGCTATAACCGCTATGCTGTCAGAATACCAATAGCGCCTTACAAACATATAGCGTTTTTCTTTTGTAAGAGTAAGAATGAAACGATTTATTGTTGCTGTAAGTTCATTTTGTATGATATTATCATCGACAGACTCGTTGCCGGAAACTATTTCGCTCAGTTCATCCAATATGACGGTAATTTCGTATCCGCCACGTTTCTGTGAATGGATTTGTTTATATTTGTTAAATGATAGATTGCGAACGATTTTTCCGAGAAAAGTTGAGAGCATAACAGGCTTATTTGGCGGTATTGAGTTCCATGCTTTCAAATACGTGTCATTAACACATTCTTCTGCATCTTCACGGTTGTTTAGAATACTCATGGCTATACGTGTACAGTACCGTCCGTACTTGTCAGATGTTTTATCAATGGCCTCTTTATTTCGGTCCCAGTATAGCTGCACGATATCTCTATCTTCCATTTGATGTTCACCTTCTTTCAAATTGTATTTTCACCTATATACACAGACTTTACGTTCAAATCTTACAGGTTTTGAATAAATCTTGATTGATTGTTCTAATTAAAAATATAACATCTCATTTATATAATAGGAAAAATCTCTCATTATATAAGCAGTAAATAGTATAAAAAGCATACCAGCCCTACAACACGTTTTGTGCTGCAGGGCTGATTATAATTTATTCAATGCAGGAAAACTATTATTTTTTCTTAACCGGATAACAGACTTCTGTTACAAATTCATCCGGATTTTGCGTTTCGTGCGGACTTACATGATAAATGTTGAACATTGGTCCGTCATATTCATAGCCGTTTGTTTGTATCCACTCAATGACTGACGCATATACATCGGTAATTAATGTATAACTTCCTTTGAATGTACAGCTTGCTACCGTAACCTCAGGAAGTGTGCGGAACTTGACGTGCTCCGTATCGGGATAGTTCCCTTTTACCGTCTTCCATGCCATAAGCTCCACGTTTTTTTCCTTGTACTCACCGTCAAGGAAGGTAACGGCGCAGAGGCATGGGTCTGTTTCTGCAAGATTTAAGCGGTGGGTTTCTTCTAACATGATGCCCCATACCATGCCTTCATCCTCATAGCGCGGTATTGTCATTCGGACGGTAGCGGCATAGCGTTCGGGAATGGTCTTAATGGTAACATTATAACTCATGCTTTTCTCCTTTCTCAGCCTTTTTTGGGCTGCGTCCAGAAGAATCATCTTGTGTGCTATATCCTGAGATAATATCTCTAATTCTTGCTGTCGTGCGAGAAAAAACTGCTGCAACTGTTCCCTGTCATCATAAACTGCAAGGATTCTTGCGATATCGGCAAGGGAAAAACCCATATCCTTTAAAGCCGCAATACGACCCGCTGTGGGGAGCTGGTCTTCTCTATAATATCGGTAATCCGTAAAACGGTCTGTTTCGGCGGGCTTTAAGAGACCTATCTCATCATAGTGGCGAAGCATTCTGACGCTGATTCTGGACAGTTTTGAAAATTCTCCGATTTTCAGCATGGCGGTACCTCCTAATGCTGTTTTGTTTTGAGC
>CADBRB010000191.1 GCA_902796955.1 uncultured Ruminococcus sp. | reverse complement strand
GAGCCTATGCTGGCAAAGCTCCTTGTCAAGCTGAGCGAAATAGAAGAGCTGAAGTGGATAAGGGTGCTGTATTGCTATCCGGACAGGATTACTGACGAGCTTATTGACGTGATTGCATCAAATGAAAAGGTGCTTAAATATATAGATTTGCCGCTTCAGCACTGCAATAAAAATGTGCTGAGAGCAATGAACAGAAACGGTGACAGGGAGAGTATAACCGGGCTTATTAAAAAGCTTAGGGAGCGCATACCCGACGTTGTGTTGAGAACTACGATGATAACCGGTTTCCCCGGTGAGAGCGAGAGCGATTTTGAAGAGCTTGCCGAGTTTACAAAGGAGCTTAAATTTGAAAGACTCGGTTGCTTTGCTTACTCCCGTGAGGAGGATACTGCCGCCGCCGCTATGGAAAATCAAGTTGACGATGAAATAAAAGTCAGACGTATGGAAATAATTATGGAACAACAGCAGATAATAATGGAGCGGTACTGTGAAGGACTTATCGGGAAAAATATGGAGGTGCTGGTTGAGGGCTACGATAAATATGCTCAGTGCTGGTACGGAAGGTCTTATGCGGATTCCCCCGATGTTGACGGAAAGGTGTTCTTCACCTGTGAAGGAAAACATCCTCTGACAGGCTCGTTTGCAAATGTTAAAATCACCGATTGTGTTGACGGCGACCCTATAGGCAAGCTTGCAGACGACTGTGTTTGACGGCTGGCCGGAGTGTATTTCAATCACGGAATACGGTGCTGCTGGTGCATACAGTAAAACAATACTGGTTTAAAAGCCGATGATATTATAATTATGCAGGCGGAATTTATTAAACGTTTGCCTGACAGTTGTATATTGGCTATGTTTGTAATTTTTTGTAAATTTTTGTAACTGATTTTTGCGGTTATGCACTATGTTTGGCGTACTTATGGGATAAAAATGGTTTATATGTAAAAAAAATAAAAATAATCAAAATAAAATTGCCAAATCTATTGCCAAATTAATTTGTTTTGTGATATTATAGTTATATACTTTTAAAAATCAGAGAGTTTTTTTAATGGCATGATTTGAAGTTTATAGGAAAACGACATTCTATTATTTATTATTTATCGAGAGGAATGTACAAGCATGAACACTCCTAACAAACTGACAATTATAAGGATAATCTTTGTACCTTTTATAGTCATGTTTTTACTTATAGATAAAATACCGCATCATTTTCTTTTTGCCGAATTGCTCTTTATTGCGGCTGCTGTTACCGATTATTATGACGGTAAAATAGCAAGGAAAAACGGGCTCATAACCGACTTTGGCAAGTTTGCCGATCCACTTGCGGACAAGATACTTGTTATATCGGTGCTTGCCTGTTTTGTAGAGCTTCATTTGACAAGCTCGATTTTAATAATTATTGTTCTTGCACGTGAGTTCATGGTTACCTCGCTGAGATTGGTAGCTGTAGAGAGCGGTAAGGTTATTGCGGCGAATATTTGGGGAAAAACAAAAACCGTAAGTCAAATTGTTGCGGTTGTAACGGTTTTAACAACCGAGTATTTTCTTGAGCTTATTACAATGGGATTACTGCCGCTGATGAAGTGGTATTCTCAAATAAGCTTTGGCGTGGAGATACTTAATGCGGTTGTGTTGTGGTTTAGCGTACTCATGACGGTTATATCCGGTGTAATCTATATCAAGGATAACATTCAGTTTATAAAGACTACAAAATAAAAGTGGCACATATAGTCTTTAAGCAATAAAATGGATATTGAGCATTGTTCCCAAAAGTGCGCAGTTGATGTATGAAAGAGCAGTATTGCAAGCAGGCGGTCAGAGCGTCTTTTTAAGCTTTACGATAATTGTAACGCATTTTGCTTTAATTTTTTATGAACTCAGTAATTATTGGTAATCATGACTGGAGGTCAGTCTTTAAATACAGGAATTATTTCAGGAGGAAGTTATGAACAGTCTAAAAAAATACTTAATAACATTTTTACTGGTCGTTACCGTAACGTCTGTAGGATTGTTTTTCGGTAATGCTGTAAAAATCAGCGCTGTGGACGGTAACGCTGCGCCAATGGCACAAGAGCTTAGCGTGAGAAACCGCCCGGATGTAGGTATTCTTTCATCTGTTAATGATAAGTATACCGTAAAAACCATATCCAGCGATGTTGCATCAACTGCTGAGTCGTCATCTGATGACGGTTCTTCTAAGAGCGACAGCTCCGAACCGGAAAAAGAGACCGAGGTTACAGTGGGAAATGTTACAAAGCTTGCCAGCAACTCGCTTGCTAATACATCTGTTACGCTTACATGGAATAAAGTGGCAGGTGCAAATGGATATGTTGTATACTATAGAAATATGGACGGAGATAAGAAGCTTTTAAAGGCCGGCGCAACAAAAAGCACAACATATACTGTAAGCGGCTTGAAGAATACAACCTTTTACAGGTTCCTGGTTAGAGCCTATAAGGTTGTTGACAATAAAAATGTTTACGGTAACTGGGCTTTACTCAATACATCTACAAAGCCTGCCAATGTAAGCGGATTGAAGCTGCAGCGTTCAACATCTTTGATACAAATAGCATGGACTAAAAACAGTAAGTCAACAGGCTATGAGGTTTATCGCTGGTTCAGAGATACTCACGGAAAGTATATAAAGTATAAAACGCTCAGCAGGAACACTCTTAATTCTTTGCAGGACACAAAGGTTGAGAAGGGTGTTGGCTATGCATACAGAGTACGTGCATACAGAAAAGTAGGCAATAAGGTTTATTACGGCGCATTTTCAACAATATATGCCGTAGGCGGTCTTACGTCGCCAAGTATAAAGAGCGTTACTTCTCAGATAAACAAGATTAGTATAAGCTGGAACAAGGTTGATGTTGCCAGCGGTTATGATGTATATATTGCCAAACAGGATGAGCCGTATAAGCTTATAGGAAGCACAAAAAATACTTTCTTCAACACAGATAAGTATAAAACAGGCTTAAAGTGCAGTATAAAAATAGTACCGTACAAGAACATAGGCTCAAAGCCGTTGCGTATTACAGGTACGGCATCTGTAAAGAGTGTTACCGTAACCAATAAGGCTTTTGATAAGAATGTTGGTACTACATATATAGAAGTTAGTATAGATGAACAGAAGATGTGGTTCTATCTAAACGGTAAGCTTTATGTGGAAACGCCTGTTGTTACCGGTATGAAAAACGGATACAACGATACTCCGAAGGGTGCATTCCCGATATTACAGCGTCAATCGCCGGCTACGCTGGTAGGCGCCGACTACGTTACGGTAGTAAATTACTGGCTCGGCTTTACATATTCAGGTTGCGGAGTGCATGATTCAACCTGGAGAGGAAGCGGAGAATACGGCGGAAATACATATACCTATAACGGTTCACACGGCTGTGTAAATACACCTTTTGACGCTGTGAAGAAGATTTACGATAAGGCAAGGGTAGGAATGTACGTTGTAGTACATTGATGCTTAGCTTGAGAAAATTCAGAATATTGCATTTGAGATTTTATTATTACGGTAAATCGGTGTATGCCGATTTACCGTAAAAGGTTAAATTATGTTAATACTAATTATCATTAAAACGGTTTAAACAGGTGTTATCGGAAAATTTTGCTAAGCGAGGCGGAGGACGCAGGAATACTGACGTAT
>CADBRB010000190.1 GCA_902796955.1 uncultured Ruminococcus sp. | reverse complement strand
TTTTATTATCCTCGGTAAACCGGATTACGATTACACCGTCAGATTTCTATACTAAATTATAGAAGTCTTATTTTAAAATGTCAATTCATTATAATTTTTTTGGTAAAAAAACCTTTTTAGTCTTGAATTTGGGTATTTTTTACCTGCTGTTGCAACACTTTTTACAATTCAAAAATGCGTTATGTGAAATTTGTGTGAAATTCTTTTCAAAAAAAGTAGTAACAGCATAGTCCAAAATCTCATATTATGTTATAAATGACGAATCAAACACAATTTTTAGAGTGCTTTTTAACATTGTTTACAAACTTTTTTGAAAGGCTGACAAAAATGCCTACCGTTTCTTTATGTATGATTGTAAAAAATGAACAGGATGTTTTAGAACGAGCGGTTTTAAGTGCGCAGGGGCTTTATGATGAACTTATCATTGTTGATACGGGCTCAACTGACAATACCGTTGAAATTGCCGGAAAATACACTGATAAAGTCTACTTTTTTAAGTGGGAAAACGATTTTGCAAAAGCCAGAAACTACGCTTTTTCACTTGCAAAATGCGATTATATAATGTGGCTGGACGCCGATGATGTGATAACCGACGATAACAGAAAACAGATTGCCGGAATTATAGAAAAGCTTGACCCGACCGTTGATATAGTTATGTTAAAGTATTATGTCGCATTTGACAGCAACGGAAATCCAACCTTTGAATACTACCGTGAGCGAATAATAAAAAATGACAAAAAGCATTTATTTGAGGGCGAAGTACATGAGGCTGTACCGCTTTGGGGCAATATACGTTATTTTGATGCGGCAATTTGGCATAAAAAAATAAAGGAAAATGAGCCGCAAAGAAATTTGAAAATATATACTCAACTTATTGAAAAAGGAAAAATCTTTAATGCAAGGCAAACGTATTATTATGCACGTGAGCTGTATTATAACCGCAGATTCTCGGATTCTCTCGATGCATTCAACAGGCTGTTCTTAATGGACGAAGCTTATATTGAAAACCTGATTGACGCCTGCAAAATGGCGGCATATGATTTATATGCTCTTCAAAAAAACGATGAAGCTCTGCAAATGCTCTTTAAAAGCTTTACTTTTGACATTCCGAGAGCTGATATCTGTTGTGAAATCGGCAAGCATTTTTTTGACAGGAGCAAATACGAAACTGCTGTTTACTGGTACAGTCGGGCTTTAGAATGTAATAAAGATAAGAACGGCGGATTTATGAACCGCGATTGCTTCGGGTATCTGCCGTATATTCAATTATGCGTATGTTTATACAGGCTGGGTAATATTGAAGCCGCCGAAAAATACAACGCTTATGCTCTGAATATAAAGCCTGACGACAGTCACGCTCTGAAAAACGCAGAGTTTTTTAAATCATTGAAGACACAGCAGTAATTTATAGCTACTTATGCCTTTACAGGCATGATTATCGGTCAATCCGATAAAATTTATTTTGGAGTGATGATATGCATTATAAATTTGAGCATACGAATATAGGCAGATGCGGTTGTAACCAGGATGACAATATTGTTGTTCAATCGTGTATGCCATGTTATCCGGCATATGTTTGTCCTGTGACAATAACAGGTATTACTGGCCCTACGGGTGCTACGGGTGCTACTGGTGCAACAGGCGAAGCTGGTCCCATAGGCCCTACAGGCGCAACGGGTGCTACTGGCGAAGCTGGTCCCATAGGCCCCACAGGTGCAACGGGTGCTACGGGTGCTACTGGTGAAGCCGGTCCCATAGGACCCACAGGTGCTACAGGCGCAACGGGTGCTACTGGTGCTACAGGTGAAGCCGGTCCCATAGGCCCCACAGGCGCAACGGGTGCTACTGGTGAAGCCGGTCCCATAGGCCCCACAGGCGCAACAGGTGCTACGGGTGCAACAGGTGAAGCTGGTCCCATAGGTCCTACAGGCGCAACGGGTGCTACGGGTGAAGCCGGTCCCACTGGTCCTACAGGCGCAACAGGTGCTACTGGCGAAGCCGGTCCCATTGGTCCTACAGGTGCTACTGGCGCAACAGGTGCTACTGGTGAAGCCGGTCCCGCTGGTCCTACAGGCGCAACAGGTGCAACGGGTGCTACTGGTAAGGCCGGTCCTATAGGTCCTACAGGCGCAACGGGTGCTACGGGTGCTACAGGTGCTACTGGTGAAGCTGGTCCCATAGGCCCCACAGGTGCTACTGGTGCTACTGGTGAAGCCGGTCCCACAGGCCCCACAGGCGCAACGGGTGCTACTGGTGAAGCCGGTCCCATAGGCCCCACAGGTGCTACTGGTGCTACTGGTGCAACTGGTGCTACAGGTCCTACAGGTCCTACAGGTGAAGCCGGTCCCATTGGTCCTACAGGTGCTACTGGCGCAACAGGTGCTACTGGTGAAGCCGGTCCCGCTGGTCCTACAGGCGCAACTGGTGCAACGGGTGCTACTGGTAAGGCCGGTCCCATAGGCCCCACAGGTGCAACGGGTCCTACGGGTGCTACTGGTCCTACAGGCGCAACAGGTGCTACGGGTGCAACAGGTGCAACTGGTCCTACAGGTGCGAGAGGAATGACTGGTCCAAATGGTCCTACGGGTCCTTCAGGCCCTACAGGACCGAGAGGTGAAACCGGATCTATGCCGATATTGCAAATGGGTACTGTGACCACTGCCTCCCCCGATGAAGACGCAAGCGCAAGTCTTGTGGCTACCGACACAGGATATATTCTTAATTTAACAATACCGAGAGGTCCGACGGGCTCAAGTCCCATTAATTGATTTATATATAAAAATTATAGATAAAAAGCCGATTGTTCCGATAACTCATCATCGAAACAATCGGCTGATTGTTTATATTTTTAACTTGTATAAATAATATCGCCACTATTATGCAACATTATCCGATTTATTAAATACAAACTTATCAGTATAATCACAGATAACCTTGTCGCCCTCTTTTACTGTACCGTCAAGCATTTTTTCGGATAATTCATCTTCTATTCTTGAGGTTATTGCACGTTTGAGCGGCCTTGCGCCGTAAACATCGTCAAAGCCTACCTCGGCAAGCTTTGCAATGGCATTTTCAGTAAATTCAAGCCCTATATTCATCTGTGCAAGTCTGTCCGTTAAGCCCTTCAACAGATTTGCGGCTATCTTCTTTATATCCTCCTGTGTAAGCTTGTTAAACACTATGGTATCATCTACTCTGTTGAGGAACTCCGGTCTGAATACATTTTTAAGCTCGTCAAGTATCATGCTCTTAAGCTTTTCGGCATCTGCTTCGCTCTTGGGAGTAATATCGAATCCTACACCTTTTTTATTCTCGGTTATAAGCCTTGCGCCAACGTTGGAGGTCATTATGATAATCGTGTTTCTGAAGTCCACTGTTCTTCCCTGCGAATCTGTAAGTCTGCCATCATCAAGTATTTGCAAAAGCATATTGAATACATCGGGATGAGCTTTTTCTATCTCGTCAAACAGTATTACGGAATACGGATGCCTGCGCACCTTTTCGGTAAGCTGTCCGCCTTCATCGTAGCCCACATATCCGGGAGGCGAGCCTACAAGCTTTGACACCGTGTGCTTCTCCATATACTCCGACATATCGAGCCTGATTATTGCGCTCTCCGTGCCGAACATAGCCTCGGCAAGTGCCTTACATAATTCTGTTTTTCCAACTCCGGTAGGTCCTAAGAAAATAAATGAGCCTATCGGTCGTTTCGGATCCTTTATGCCTACTCTGCCCCTGCGGATTGCTCTTGCAACGCATGATACAGCCTCGTCCTGACCGATTATCCTGTTATGGAGAATATCCTCCATTTTCAAAAGTCTTTCGCTCTCCTGCTCGGTAAGCTGTGCAACAGGTACGCCCGTCCAGCCCGATATGATATTTGCTATGTCCTCGGCTGTTACCTCTCCGCAGAGCTTTTCGTTCTTTTCCTGCCAGCTCTTGCGCTTTTGTTCAAGCTTTGATTTAAGCTCCTTTTGAGCGTCCCTGATTTTTGCGGCTCCCTCAAAGTCCTGAGATATAACTGCGGCGGACATCTCCTGTTCAAGCTGCTTTATCTCCTTTTCAAGCTCCTGCAAATCATCCGGCGCAGTATACGCTCTAAGCCTTACTCTTGAAGCAGATTCATCTATCAAATCTATCGCCTTGTCGGGCAGGAATCTGTCGTTGATATATCTTACGGAAAGCTTGACGGCCGCATCTATGGCTTCGTCCGATATTTTTACCTTGTGATGAGCCTCATATTTGTCACGCAAGCCTTTCAATATCTCTATAGTTTCCTCTTCGCTCGGCTCCCCGACCGTAACAGGCTGGAATCTTCTCTCAAGGGCGGCATCCTTTTCAATATACTTTCTGTATTCGTTTACTGTGGTTGCGCCTATTACCTGAAAATCTCCCCTTGCCAGCGACGGCTTAAGGATATTTGCCGCATCTGTAGAGCCCTCAGCAGAGCCTGCGCCAACTATGGTATGCAGTTCGTCAATAAAGAGTATTACATCGCCTGCGGCTTTTATCTCATCCATTGCAGATTTGATTCTGTCCTCAAAATCGCCTCTGTACTTTGTGCCGGCGACCATACCTGTCAAATCAAGAGAAACGACCCTTTTGTTTCTGAGAGTTTCGGGTACTTCTCCGCTTACTATTTTGAGTGCAAGTCCCTCGGCAACAGCGGTTTTGCCCACACCTGGCTCACCGATAAGGCACGGGTTGTTTTTTGTCCTTCTGGAGAGAATCTGTATTACTCTTTCTATCTCCTTTTGTCTGCCGATTACCGGGTCAAGCTCGCCCTTTTTGGCAAGCTCGGTGAGGTCGCGTCCGAATTTATCGAGCGTTTTTGTACTTCCCTTACCCTTGCTTCTTTTTCCCACCGGCGGGGACATCTGTTCCTCCGGGTAATTGCTTTCAACATCGTCTGCACCCGTACTGAGTTCTTCGTTCAGCTTATTGAGTATATCTGCCGGTCTTACGCCAAGCTCTGCCAAAAAGCTCATTGCGTAGCTGTCGCTCTCTGCCATAAGCGACAAAAGTATATGCTCAGTGCCTACATAATTGTGACCGAGCCTTGCAGACTGCAAAAATGCTCTCTGCAGCACCCTCTTTGAGCGAGGAGTAAAGTCGTCTTTTGTCAGTGCAGTTATACTGCCTGTTCCTATTTTTTCGATTATGAGATTTTCTATATCCTCTTCTCTTACGTCAAGCTCACTGAGTACCGTGCTTGCTACGCCGCTGCCCTCTTTGAGCAGTCCGAGCAATATATGCTCAGTACCGATGTAAGTATGACCGAGCTGTTGTGCGCTCTGTATTGCCAAATTTATGGCCGCGTTGGCCTTCTGTGTAAATCCTTTATTCATAAAACATCATCCTTTCCCGTTTTTACCGAAATTCATATTATAATGCAGTCAGCCGTATGAAAAGAATGGTATGGTTACCTAATACTAAACAGCAACAAAACGCATTAACATATGTTGCCTTTTTACTATCAGGTATCAATTTCAGTATTAGGTTTAAACTGCATATTTGCTTAATGCCTTGGAAATCATCTCCGCCCTTGCCGAATCTCTCTCGGCAGGCGTAAGTCTTTTTCCTGCGTTGCTCATAAGCGTGGCAGGCTGTGTTTCTCTGATAAGCTTATCTATCTCCTCAAGCGGTATTTTTTTAATAACGCCCTCTGCCGCTCCCAATCTCAAATTTGAAAGCAGACGCATGGATTCATCATTGCTTATCAGCCTTGCATATCTCAGTATACCAAAGCTCCTGCTTATTGCGTCCCTCGTCTTTATGTTCTGAACAAGGCTCTCTCTGCTACTCTTTTCCTGCGAGGAAAGCTGAAGAGCTATATTTTTAAGATTATCAATCGCCGTCTGTTCGCTTATGCCAAGCGTAACCTGATTAGACAGCTGATACATTGCGCACTTTGGCTCGCTTCCCTCGCCGTAAGTGCCTCTTAGCGTCAATCCCAGTTTTGAAAGATTTTCCGCTATTCTTCCCATTGCGTGCGCCTCCTGTAAAGCAGGCAGGTGCATCATCACGGAGGCCCTCATGCCCGTGCCTAAGTTTGTAGGGCATTGAGTAAGATATCCGAGCTTGTCATTAAAGGCAAGCGACAGTGTTTCGTCAAGCATTGTATCAAGCTTGTTGGCTATATCATATGCCTTGTTCAAGTCAAGCCCGTCCATTATCACCTGAAGCCTGATGTGATCCTCCTCGTTTATCATTATACTTACCGTTTCGTCATCAAGCAGTAACAATCCTCTGCCGGGAGCCTCCGATATAAACTCCGGGCTAATCAAATGCTTTTCAACAAGCGACACCGCCTGCTCCTGAGTAAGCTCTGCCATATCTATATATTTAAACCGGTTTGCAAGCACCGAGCCGCCGTCGAGAACTGCTTCTTTAACTTTTTTAGCTACCTGCTGTGCCTGCTCCGGAGTCATTCTGCAAGGGAACGGGTAATTCTTTAAATTTCTTGCAAGACGAAGTCTTGTGCTGATGATTACTTCTCTGTTATTCATGATTCGCTCTTCCTTTCATAAATTACTGCTTGCCTTCAAGCTCTTTTATCCTGTCCCTGAGCTGTGCGGCTTTTTCAAACTCCTGCTCGTCTATCGCCTGCTGAAGCTGTTGCTTAAGCTCCTCCGCCTCATTTTTTATGCGCACGCTTTCGTCCGCAGAGCTTGCCGCCTTACCGATATGCTCTGTATTGCCGTGTATGCGTCTTATGGTGGGCAACAGTCTGTCATAGAATACATCGTAACAGCTTGCACAGCCCACCTTGCCGTTTCTGGCTATGTCCGCAAAGGTACTTCCGCATTCCGGGCATCGTTTTGCGTCAGGCAACACCTGCTGTTGACCTACTCCGAAAATACTGCCGAGCAAACTCGAAAAATCTGTTGAAAAATCGGCAAATATATTTCCGTAACCCATCTTTTTTGCACATTCGGGGCAAAGGTTATATTCCGTAACCTCACCGTTTACCACTGATTTTATATGTGTTGTAGCTTGTTTCTTTTGACATGATTGACACAACATAATAATTCACTCCTTTTATCTTAAAAATATTATAATTACTGTACTTTGCAAAAATGCTCGAAGCAACTCATACGTAAAACGCTTATTATTTATATAAGAACAAGAAGCATATGCTTCATAACCGTTGCCCTCAGGCTGTCACGCGTTGCGGGCGGTATATCGTTATACGCCCTGTCAGAGAGTGCCGCACGCATAAGCCTTGCAGATGTAGGCGATATCATATCTCTCTGCTCCATGTTCCTCACCATAACCTCTGCGGAAGCGTTGTCAAGCTTATCTCCTATTGAATTTACAATGTGCATTATCGCACTGTTCTTATCCAGCGTAATTCTGGTGATACGTATGTATCCTCCGCCGCCTCTTTTACTCTCTACTATATATCCATGCTCCGGCGTAAAGCGTGATGTTATTACATAGTTTATCTGGCTCGGTACGCACCCCAAAGCAGACGCAAGCTCGTTACGCTGCAATTCAGCATAGCCGTTGTCCTGCTCCAGCAGTTTTTCTATATGCTGAGCAACTATATCGCTCATACGCATTTTATCACCTCATTTCATTACCGGTTTGACTTTCTCTGACCTTGATTAAAATTGTATCAGCAAGGTCAAGGAAAGTCAAAGTCAGAAAAAGTCAAAATTGAGTTAAAAATCCCCGTTTTTTTAACGCAATCACAATTTTTCTCTCATTTTCTTTAATTTTTAAAATTTTTCATTTATTTACAGCGCAGTTTATGGTAAAATATTTTTATATATTTTTTACGGTTTTCTCAGGGAGGACTAAAGATGAAGTTTTTTTACTGCAACGGCACTGTTAAAAAATATACCGCTGTTTTTATCACCGTATTACTGTTGTTTATAAGCAGTATACCCAATGCGTGCTATTTAAATACAGATGCTCTCTATACACAGATAAAGCATTACAGCATTGATGCGGAAAAATACATATCCAGATATTCCGGCGGCGGCACAAGGCTTTCGTCCGTTCATTCAGACGGCGAAATAGCCCGTAAGCTGTCAAGGCTTAACGAAGTGTACGGTAAGGCCGATTATGAGGAAAACCGGCTTATCGTAAAGCTTAAAAACAGTTCGCTGAACGTGACGAACTTTGGTGCGGTTGAAGCAATAGTCGCTCCGGACAATATATTCATTTTGCAGTTTGCAAACGCTGAGCTTGCCTCAAACGCACTTGAAAGATTAAAACAAGAGCCTGCCGTAGAATATGCCGAGCCTGACAGCGAGGTAGCTCTTGAATCCGAAAACGAATCGACCGACGTCATGACGCCGACCTCCCCTGCCGATGCACCGTTGACAGCGGCAGACGAGTATATATCATGGGGTGCGCAGTTTATAGGTGCGGACGAATACTCCGCATATTTAAAGAAGCTGAACGTGACTAAACAAATAAAGATTGCTGTTGTAGATTCCGGCATAGACGCCGCTCATGAGGAATTTGACGGCAGAACCCTGTACTTTGGGCATGACTATATGGATAATGACGATGTACCGCAGGACGAAATGGGTCACGGCAGTCATACCGCAGGAATAATAGCCGACCTTACAAGAGATTTCAGCAATATAAGCCTTTATCCTATCAAGGTGTTCAACAGATACGGCACAGGGTCATCGGCCTCCATCGGATATGCTATACGCTCGGCGGCAAACAACGGTGCGGATATAATAAATCTAAGCTTGTCATGCACATCTACGGATTTTGTAAACGAAAGTGTAAGCATGGCGGTTGATAAGGGCTCACTGATAGTTTTTGCCGCAGGTAACAACGCTTATCTGTGCGATAAATGCCCGATTGATATAAGTGACAAGGAGGGAATACTCGTTGTTTCATCGGTGAACAGCAACGGCACAATTTCGGATTTTTCCAATTTTTCGGATATAGTTGACGTTGCCGCACCGGGAGAGAATATAAACGGAGTAAATTTCGGCGGAGGCTATACTCTAAAATCCGGAACATCAATGGCGGCTCCGCACATATCTGCCGCCGCCGCACTGTTAAAGTGTGAATACCCTGCCGCCGGTCCCGCCCTGCTTGAGCGTATGATAAAAGCATTTACATCAGATGCGGGACAAATAGGTTTCGACAGCTTTTACGGCTTTGGAGTATGCGACCTTTCCCTTGCCGTAGACTCTAAAATACA
>CADBRB010000189.1 GCA_902796955.1 uncultured Ruminococcus sp. | reverse complement strand
ATTGCACCCATTCTCACAATGTAAGTTGCTGTGCCGGCTGGGGTCTCTGCAGTAGTTTGGGTTGTAGCAGCAGAAACTGTTAACCCGGAAAAGCTAATCATCGAGATAACCATCAAAAGAGTTAAAAGAACGCTAAGCGTTCTTTTGCTTAATTTTACCATTATATTTTTCCTCCTTCCTCTAAAATTTCTGAAATCCGTGCCGTTACCGACACGTAGACTTCGATAATCATATTATACAACTAAAATCGGATAATTGCAACATATTTTTTTATTATCAGCCTTCTTGACTTCAATTCGTGAATTTATACGAAAAAACGGTATAATTTTTATTTAAAGCCCACATAAATTTGTGTAAGGCTTTTTCAAATTTTCTGCATATGTGTAATTTTTTTACAAAAATCCGGGATTTTACACAAATTTATAGTGTTACTTTTTGGCTTTATCAAAAACGTTTCCGGATTATAAAAAAAGCATTGACAAATTATACACTTTTTGATAAAATCTAAATGTTGTATACAATTATAGGTATATAATATATCCTTGCTCCGGTAAAAACGGGGCCAAAGTCCAAAAGGAGGTGCAGTAAATGGATAAGATTACAAGTTCTTATGAGTCCATACTGGTAATTTCTATGAAATTAGGTGAGGACGCAATCACATCTATGATTGAGAAGTTCAAGAGCTTGATAGAAAAGCACGCTACTCTTGAGAGCGTTGACGAGTGGGGCAAGCGCAGACTTGCTTATCTTGTGAACAAGGAATCCGAGGGTTATTACGTACTTTTCAATTTTGTATCTGATGCCGAGTTCCCTGCAGAGCTTGACAGAATTTACAGAATTACCGACGGAGTTCTTCGCTCACTCATTATTAAGAAAGAAAGCTGAGGTGTAGAATATGCTTAATTCAGTTGTACTGATGGGAAGGCTTACGGCTGACCCTGAGCTTAAACACACTTCAAATGACCTTGCACTTGTAAGATTCTCTATTGCGGTTGACAGAGATTACACTAAAGCCGGAGCCGAAAAGCAGACCGATTTTATCAATATCATTGCTTGGAGGAACACGGCGGAGTTTGTAAGCAAGTATTTCCGCAAGGGTCAGCTTGTTGCTATTAAGGGCTCTATTCAAACAGGCTCTTATACGGACAGCAACGGCAATAAACGTTATACGTTCGAGGTTTTGGCGGATAATGTTTACTTTGCCGAGAGCAAACGTGACAGTGCCGCCGCAGGCTCTTACGAACAACCTGCCGCAAGCAGGCAAAGCGAGCCGCCGGCAACGTATTCAAACGGCAGTGCAAGTGATTTTGGCGATATGCCAACAGATGATGATTTACCGTTCTGATACCGAGCTTTGATTTAGCCCGGTACAATACTTGATTTTATACGAAGGAGGTTGCCTATTATGGCCGAAAAGACAGAGAAGGATGTTCGCAAGAACAACCGCAAGAGCCGCAAAAAGGTTTGCAATTTCTGTGTTGATAAGGTTGACGCTATCGACTATAAGGATATAGCAAAGCTGCGCCGTTATTTATCTGAAAGAGCTAAGATTCTGCCAAGACGTGTTACAGGTACTTGCGCATATCATCAGCGTAAGCTGACCGTTGCTATCAAGCGCGCCCGTCATTTGGCACTGTTGCCCTATACAAGCGATTGATTAGGCTGAGCCTGTAAGCATTACGTGCTTATCGGCACTTAGCAAAATACAATAAATAATAAAATAAATCTCTTCTTGTATTTAGTTATTAATTAAATTCAAGAAGAGATTTTATTTTTTAAATTTTCTTTGGTTGTATGACAGCATACAGTTGTTAATGCTAATCTTCAGATAAAATAAAACAAGCTTTCAATCACAGATTAGTATAAAAATGCCCAACATAAACGGGAATTTATTGATTGCTTTCAGTTTCGATTTTCCAAAGCTCATCAATGCTTTTGAAGTTATCCGGGAGCCAAAAAACAGACGTTTTATTATAAACCTGAATTTCTTTTGCAGAGTCATCTTCGTTAATTGGACTTACCAGTTTGTTCCAAACCACAATTCTATAGGTCAAAGCACTGTAATCTCTTGTGCCGCCGTCTTTATATGTTCCGTGCGGTATCGGAAGGAATAAAATCAAAAGGATTAGAATGATTGCAATGATTATAATTCTTTTCTTCTTCATAGCTTATCCCCTTAAAAAACGTTGATTAATAGACTTCAAATTTTTAAATAAGCGACAGTTGGAGCTGCAAGTCAATTTAGCAGACCGTTGCATATCGCTTTCTTTGGTGTAACTTATATGACATATCAAAAGCGCATCGTCTTTACCATTTTGATGTGCGGACAATGCTGATCAAGGTATATATCCCCCGTCGCTGTATAACCGCATTTTTCATAGAAAGGCCTTGCCTGCAGTTGAGAAGAAAGTACGAATTTATCGGCACCGTTTTTCAATGCGGCCTCTTCAAGCATCTGCATTACTCTTTCGCCTAATCCACGTTTGCGAAATTTAGACATTACAGCAACTCTGCCGATAATATACGTATCGGAAACGTTTTTATCCGGAAAGCATCTACCCGTAGCGGCAGGCTCTCCGTCAACGTAAATCACGGCAAAAAATGCCGCCTCATCTATTTCATCAAACTCTTCAATAAAACCCTGCTCCTCAACAAAAACCTTTTCACGTATGTATTTGCAGGCTTTGCCATGCTCTGATGAATATAAGTTCCGAAAAGTTACTGTTGTTTCCATATTGCCCCCGTTTAGCATATTGTAATTGCGCTACATTATTTGCCGCTGTCATTAAGTGCAATACCCATTTTTTGATTAATTTGTTTTACTCTCTCAATCTCGGTTTTATCAAATCCGGTTGAGGCATTAACTGTCTTAGAAATCTTTTTTGGGTGTAGTAAAAGCACTCTGAACCAGTTTACAACCCACATTATCGGCAGTAAAAAAGGCAGTTTGTTCAAGAACGGAAAAATCTCCCGCATATAGCTCATGGTCGGGAACATCTTTTTTATAAAGAATCCGAAAACTCCGCCCTTGTTTTTTAAATAGCTGTTTGCGGCGACTACCTCTTTTTTGCCGTAAACTCCGCAACGCATAATATGCTCAAAAACGTCATCGTTATTTATCTCATTTTCAGCACTCGAAAACCACTCTCTGCTAAGGCGCACAATATTACCGTGAAAATCAAGCAAATTCAAATTTTTTAGCGTATTTATCACATCAGGACTTTCAGCAATATCACGATTTTTTCCATAGAAAACATAAAAGTCAAGTATGTATCTCAGCCCTATTCCGCCATTGATGTAATGCTTTGCGGTATGCGCCAGCATATATATGTAAAAGTCATCGAGGCGCATTTTATAGATATGCTCATATCCTTCCACACGCTCAACCCTGTCCCAAATGTCGGAAAAGTACTTGTGCGAAGGATAGCTTTTGGGGATAAGGCAATCGGTAAAATCAACAAACATAAACGGAGGCTTTTTATATTCTCCGTGAAAGCCCTCTTCCTCACCGAACATCGTATACCCAAGCTTGTTTACCATTATATCGTCCACACGTTTTCTGTCCTCATATCTTCTAAGAAGAAAGTCCAAATCGCACATTTCCCGCATTTCCGGAGAAGGATAAAACGTTTTTGTAAAATAGCCCTTAACTATGGCACTGTCTATTTTTTCATTTTCCAATACAGAAAAAATCATGTTGGCATCAATGCTTTGCGCCGTATCTGCTCCAATCCCGATTCTATAACGCTTAACAAGCTTTTGCATCAGCTCTGAATCGGGCTGTTTATCCTTATCAAGCTTTTGAACGGCATAGTATAACAGCACCTCAACGCTATGTAAATGCGCAAGCTTTAAAACATTCGTCCAGTTTAGCTCAACAGGCGGATTCGGGCATTTCGTACCATTTATAACCGAAGCTATCATGTGCAGCAGGTACGTTGCCTCGATATTATATTCATAGTTATTATCCATAAAAATCCCAACTTATTTACAGTCAGTTTTCGCCTATCCAAACAGATTAAAAAATACAAAATCCAAGCAAAAACTGCCGCATATCCTTATAAATTTATTCGCTTAAAAGACCGTTATTACGCAAATTCTCAATAAAAGAAGCTATATCTCTGCGGGCAATATCTTCGGGTACATCGTATTCGGCAAGCATAGCCGCCAAAAGCTCATCCTCGGTTGTATCGGATGAGAGCCTGCCCCACAAAAAAGCACCTGTATCATTTAAATTTATCATGCCGTTAAATCCGGCGCAAGCCGCACCAACCGGCACTACTATGTTATTGCCTGCCACTTCTCGCAACATAAAACCGTTTTTTATCTTCATTTTTTATTTTCCTTTCAATAATACATTTATAATATATCACTGCTGCAAATGGTTTTTTCGGCAATAATTGCCGCTTCATCCTCCATATTACAGCTCATTTTATATATCGGCACAAGCTTCAGCACTTTGTCCATTACATCGAACAGACAGCTCATATATTCAGCATCTATTCTGCGAACAGTCTGCTGAAAAAACATCTCGAACGCCTCTTTGTCGTTAGTTCGTCTTATTATGTTTTCGGCACCACGCTCAAGAAAAACGATTGCTTTAAGCGGTACCTTTTCATTCAGGCTGATATCGTATTTACCGCTCCACGGCGTACCGTATGCAAAGATTTCATCGCCAAAAAACCTGATAGCAGGTTTATCGTCATTTAAAATCTTAACGTTATCCTTCCCGAAAACCCTCTGCCATATACCGGTGTGTGTGGATTTTCCCGTTCCGCTGTCCGCCGAAAACAGATAAGCTCCGCCCTTGTACTTTATACCGGAAGCGTGCAGCATTATGCCATTGTTTTTAAGAAGATTCATGTAAAACTGCTTGCCGGTAAGCATATACTCAGCTATTTCATATGTAAACTCTTCAGTTACGTGTACATTTTGCAGTTCTTCGTCACGCACTTCGATTTTAAAGAGCGGTTCAGCGTCCTGCGCAGTGTATTTTTCGAGTCGTTTTTTAAACATACTATATTTTGCGTTTGCTTCAAAAGCTATATCCGCAACTCTGTAAATCGGCATTTTACTCCTCCGATGCAATACAAATTTTATGTTTTTACCGCTTTTGCAATAAAACGATATACATTTGTATGATAACACAAGAATCTAAAAAAATCAAGGTTAATTACTGTAACAAAAATATCGAATTGAAAATAGAATAATACTAATTCTCAATAAAACTGTAACCATATCACACCGAAAGGCGGAGCAACGCTCAAAAGCGTGTATCTGTACGGTAATTACCATGACAGAAAGATTTATTAACAAAAGAAGCACTGTCAAAAGCTCGATTTTTATGCTGTCCGTAATTGCTCTATCCATATATCTCATTATAGAGGTACAGGTACGTCCGATAGCAAAAAATTTAATAATAAATAAAGCGGAAATACTCTCAAGCGATGTAGTGGATGATGCAATAACCGAAGCTATATGTGAACTCGATATATCATATAACGACATCATCATAATTACATACAACTCCAAGCATGAGATACAGACAATCAACACAGATATTGTAGCAGTAAATAAGCTGAAAGCCGAGATTTCCTCAAAAATCCATGAAAAACTGTCACAGGTCAATAAAAAGGATATCGACATTCCGATAGGCAACTTTTTAGGAGCGCAGTTGTTTGAGGGACGCGGCTTTAATGTCAGCTTTGCCGTAACCCTGACCGGAAGCGCAAATGTAAATCTTGTAAGCTCATTTACAAGCGCAGGAATCAATCAAACCAAGCACAGCCTCAGCGTTGACATAGATACTACCGTCAATGTTTTAAGCACCGCATGGTCAGACACTATTAAGATTAAATCCTCCGCAGCACTTGCCGAAACCGTAATCGTAGGAAATGTACCGGATTTATACGCCGATTCTCAAAAAACTCTCTCGCCTTAACATCATGCAAAACAGACACCTGTTACATACATTGCATCATTGTTGTGTTCTACGCTTTTGATTTGTATGATTTTTGCTGTAAAAAACAGTTTATTAAGTATAAAGTAATATGTCTTTACATATAACTAAAAGCCCGATTAAATCGGGCTTTTAGTTATATGTTAGTATTCATTTGCGCTTAAATGTTTCTTTCGTTGAAACTATCTTATCCGCCACCGAAACAAGCAATGATTCTCTATATCTCGGTACTTTTGTTATGGTCAACGGAAACATATGCTTGTCTATGATATCACGTTCAACCTTGTTGAGTTCAAAGTACTTTTCGGCATTTATGAGTGCCTTCCTCGGATGATAAAACCCGTGAAGCCTGTGTGATTTATCATCCTCATGCCAGTCATACAAATAAAAATCATGCAGAATTGCGCCTAAAAGCAAGCTCTCATCTTTAAATCTGAACGGCAAACGGCAACTTAACCAATACGACATCAACGCCACCGCCATAACGTGTTCAAACGTTGTTGTACTGCCGTGCTGAATAAACTTTTGCATCTCATAAATCTCTTTATGTTCACTCAGCAGCTTATTCGTATAGCTATTAAAAAAATGCTGTTCATCAGGCTTTAATCTCATTGATGCACCGTCCCTATTTAGATAAGCGACGTTTTAAAAGCCTAAACATACGCATATCCATAATCTTATTTTTTGTGCGTACAATACCCTTTTTAGAACTTTTGCCAACCTCTGTTACTTCTTTTAATGCATATTCACGAACTTTTATAAAGAACATTACTCTATCAAATATAAACTCACCGATATCGTCAGAAACGAGTGTCATATAATTTGTAAATTTAATAAGAGACTTCGGCAGCTTAACCTTCATAAGCTTTAAGAGAGTCAATATTCCGTCTATTACAAATATGGAAAGTAAAGCTGTTACTATGATGCGTATTTGATAGTAAGTTAAAAATCCGAAAAGAATTTTTGAAATAGGATGCAGTATATACATTAAGCTGAAGCACGCCAAACCCCACAAAAGCGAAAACGGCAGGCACACATATCCCATAATGTTATACTTGTCTTCGGTATAATCCCACCACTTTTGATGAAAAATCTTTTCAAGAATCAATCCCGCAAAGAACTCTAAAACTGTTGCTGTTATTACCGAAATGACATATACAATAACTATATTTTTTCTAAACGGGGTCAAAATAAGCAGGAATATGTTTGCTCCGACTCCGTAAATCGGGCAAACCGCACCATGTAGAAAACCTCTGTTGGT
>CADBRB010000188.1 GCA_902796955.1 uncultured Ruminococcus sp. | reverse complement strand
GGGCGGGCTTTGTTGCAATTCCGGCTGGTTTAAGTAACTAACAAGTACATTTTCGGCTACGGTCTTTAAATGAAAAGTGGTGAACCATTTAAAACGGTAAGTAAAGCGAGCTGTTTTCAAAAATTAAATTTTAAAATTAAAATAAGGAGTGCATTTGATTGGATATCAAAATAGAAAGAAATCCGCATCCGGCAGAGAAACCGGACAGCAGTACATTGGGATTCGGAAGAATTTTTACAGACCATATGTTTATTATGGATTACTATGAGGGAGAGGGCTGGAAGGACGCAAGAATAGTTCCGTTTGGACCGATAACTTTACACCCTGCCTCTACTGTGCTTCACTACGGCTCTGAAATTTTTGAGGGCTTAAAGGCATATAGAAGAGCCGACGGTCATGTTCAGCTTTTCAGACCTATTGAGAACATACGCAGAATGAACAACTCTGCGGAAAGACTATGTCTGCCGCAGATACCGGAAGATTTGGCTTTGCAGGTGCTTACCGAGTTTGTAAAGCTTGAAAAGGACTGGACGCCCGATAAAGAGGGTACATCGCTTTATATTCGTCCGTTTATGTTTGGCAACGATGAGAATTTGGGAGTACATTCCGTTAAGCATACAACCTTTATGATTATTACCTCTCCTGTAGGCAGTTATTACAAAGAAGGCATTAACCCTGTTAAAATCATGATTGAGTCCGAGGACGTTCGTGCAGTTAGAGGCGGAACAGGCTATGCAAAGTGCGGCGGCAACTATGCGGCAAGCAACAGAGCGGGCGAAAAGGCGGAGCAGCAGGGCTATGCACAGGTTTTGTGGCTTGACGGCGTTGAGCGTAAGTATATTGAAGAGGTTGGCGCAATGAACGTTATGTTCAAAATCGACGGTAAAATCGTTACGCCAAAGCTTACAGGCTCAATCCTGCCCGGCATTACAAGAAAATCCTGCATTGAGGTTCTCAAGAGTGAGGGCTACGAGGTTGAGGAAAGACTTTTGAGCGTTGCAGAGCTTGAAGAAGCCCTTGAAAACGGCAAGCTTGAAGAAGCATGGGGTTGCGGCACTGCGGCTGTTGTTTCACCTATTGGTGAGCTTAAGTACAAGGATAAGAAATTTACGGTTAATAACGGAGAAATCGGACCTGTTACACAGCATCTTTACGATACGCTCACAGGCATACAGTGGGGCAAAATCGAGGACAAGTTCGGTTGGACATATCCGCTTGATTGATACAAATTAAATCAGATTGAATTACGTATAAGGCAGGGCATACGCTCTGCCTTATTTTGATTGCAAATAATAAGGTCGCCGTCCGTCGGCAATTTGCAATCAGTAATCAATTATCGCATATTAACCTTTAAGCTGTATTTTTCATAATGCCCGTTAAATGATTGATTGAAAATCAGTATAAAATCCTGAAAAATCACTGTTTTTTGATAAAAATTAAGAAAGCTCTTGACAAAATAAAATATATATGTTATCATTCATGTTACGCAACACACGTTGCATAACCTAAAAATATTGAAAGGAAGTACCCGTATGCCGCCTAAAGCTAAATTTACTGCGCAGGAGATTATAAACGCCGCTGTAGAAATAACCAGAACAAAGGGATTTAACGCCGTTACTGCAAGAGAGGTGGGGGCAGTGCTGGGTGTATCTTCACGCCCGCTTTTTACGTATTTTGATACGGTTGAACAGCTAAAAAGAGAGGTATATCTTTATGCTTCAAATCTATATAAGAAATACCTTGAAGATGGTTTAAAAATGCCTGTGCCGTTCAGGGGCGTAGGTCAGCAGTATATTATGTTTGCAAAGGATGAGCCGGAGCTGTACAAGATTTTATTCTTAATGCCGCCGAGCGGTATAAGCGGCGGTGCTATGGACGCATTAAGGCTTTCACAAAACTTGGTGCGTGATTCGCTTATGCAAGTTTATAATATAGACGGCAAAACGGCGGATAAGTATTTTCAGAACTTATGGCTTGTTGCATTTAGCTTTGCAACTCTGATAGTGACAAATGACTGCCGCTATACCGATGAGCAAATGTGGTCTATTTTCTCAGACATAAGTCTGTCTGTTTGCAAGGCGTATAAAGAAATTCCCGGTTTTGCAGAGGGAAATTGCGATAACGATGCAGTTTTTCGCGAGCTTGTAAAAAAATCGAATTGCGATAAAGAAAGGAAAAATTAAAATGAGATTTATAAGATTAATATGTCTTTTGATGACATTATGTATTTTAATCGGTGTAGCAGGCTGTACTAAGGACAATCCTGTAAGTCAAACTTCAAGTACTCAGTCAAAAGCTGAGAGCCGTGTAAACGGTGATGACAGCAATTCCGGCGTAGAAAGTCAGGTCAGTAAAATAACAGACGTCGATTTTTCCGAAATACCGGCTATTGCCACACCAAGCGTAAGAGCTTACTCCGGTAAAGACACCGTACTGCTTGAGTATATAAATCCGGGTATGGACTCATATGAAAGTACGCTTGTAAACTTCTCTCTCAGAGAGAGTAAAAAGCTTGGACAAATAGACTTAGGAAACGGAATTTTTAATGTAAAGGCATATGAAAACGGAAGTTTTTCGGTTTTTAGTGCATTTGATTTAAAAGGAACATATTATTCTTCGGATTGTCAAGTGACAAAAACCGTAGATATAAACTGCATTGACGGAGATGCGGGCTTTATCGTTCAAAGTTATGACGGCGGCAAAATACTTGCCTCGGATATGAGAAGCGGAGAAATGTATTTGATTTCATCTGACGGCAATGAAAAAACTGCGATTGATATAGAGCCCGGTTTTTATGAACCTGTAAACTGCGTTGACGGTAAATTTGTTGTTACCCAAAATGGTCAGTCTGTTTTTGTAATTGAGCAGGACGGTACGGTACGCAGTTTATTCTCAAAGGGCGGCGTCACAAAGGTTAATGATGATTACGCTATGGGACGTATCGGAGATTATCTGGTATTTTTGCCCTTAAATCATGGAGATTGGATGTTTAAAGACGTTGAAGATATTGAGGAAACACCGATAGCCGCCGGTAAAGGACTGTTTCTTACATCCTCCGTTCAGGGTGACAGCTCGGTTTTGCGCCTGTACAGTCTGGCAAAATCCAGATTTGCCGTAAAGAAAATCGAAGGCGACATAGCCACCGCCGCTATTACATCTGACGGTCAAATTGTTGTTGTCTGCCGCAGCGGAGAGGGATTTACCTATAAATTCTTTGATACCGCCGATTGGGAAGAGAAATCGTTTGTTACAGACAACAGCCTTACAAAATTTGCGGAAACCGTTGAGCTTGCCGAATTGGGAAATGCCGATGAAGCGGATGAATTTGCAAGAGAGGTACTGGATAAATATAATGTTCGTTTTGTAAATGAGCATTGCAGCTTTATAGATGAGCTTGCCGAGGTGGGCATATATGCAACTATAGCTACAGACAGAGAGCGTATTCTTTATGCGGAGAAACTGCTTGTCAAAAACTTTGCTTTTCTGCCTGACAAGGTATGGCAGAATGTAGGTAATGAATTGCCTTTTGTTGTATTTCTATGTGATATAATACCGGGCAACGCAGAAGGATTGAGCTTTGAGTATGGCGGCTATAACTGCATTATGGTCGAAATTAACGGAAATGATGAATATTGCAGCGATATATTTATACATGAACTCGGTCATGCAATTAACCATTGCACTCTCAGAAAACATCCTGAATTATTTGAGGAATGGATGAAGCTTACCCCTCAAGATGTGCTTGATGCCGTCGAAAATGGTACATTGGACGGTGTAAATGCACTGACAGTTGAGTTTACGCCTTATGATAAATCGGGCGAGGTTTGTTATGTATCAAGCTATGCGCTGAGTAACCCTGAGGAGGACAGAGCAGAAACGATTGCAAAATTCTATGATGAGGTATATATGGGCCAGCCCGTAGAAATGTTCTCACATGATGTTTTGAAGCAAAAAGCTCTTTTCTGGGGCAAAATGATACGCATGACATTTGAATTGGATGACGATGTTGAACTGCCGTTTGATGTTCTGAAATAAATGCAGCGGTCTGTTTTATTATGACAATGACAAAAATTGAAATTTGATGTAAGGTTTGATATAATTGGATCTTTTAACCGTAAACGGAGCCGAATACCGTATCATAAGACTTTTAGGAAAAGGAAAAGGCGGATATTCATATCTTGCTCAGCATAAAGAAAAGTATGTCGTAGTTAAACAGATACACCATGAGCCGTGCGACTACTATCAGTTCGGGAATAAAATCGAAGCCGAAAAAAACGATTATTTAAGGCTTGTAAATGCGGGCATAAGAGTGCCCCGTATGATAGATATAGATATCGGTAACGAACGGATAGCAAAAGAATATGTCAACGGCGATACAATTCTTGAAATGATAGAAAAGGGAATATCGGTATCGGGTTTTTTAACGCAGATATATGATATGGCGGCTGTAGCCAAAGCGTCCGGAATAAACATTGACTACTACCCTTCAAATTTCGTGGTAAACGGCGGCTTGCTCTATTATATAGACTATGAATGTAACGATTACAGCGATGAATGGAGCTTTGAAAACTGGGGTGTCAAATATTGGTGCGGCAAATTCGATAAAGATGAAAATTAGTAAAAGCAAAAATGCGACTTGATTTTCATTTTTTAAATTTGCCGTAAGAAATAAAAAGAATGCACATGGCTCATAAATCGGTCAAAGCGATAATGATAGAATCCCGAACGAAAGGTGCTGCAAATGAAAATAACGATAATACACGGACAAAGTCATAAAGGCTCAACATATCATATAGCGCATGAGCTTGCAGATAAAATCGGAGGAGAGGTAACAGAGTTCTTTTTACCAAAGGATTTCAATGATTTTTGCGTTGGATGTGCAAACTGCTTTATAAAAGGAGAAGCAAAGTGCCCTCACTACAGTAAGCTTGCGCCGATTACACAGGCTATGGATAATGCAGACGTTATTATTCTGGCAAGTCCTGTTTATGTTTATCATGCAACAGGCGCAATGAAGGCGTTTTTAGACCATTACGGTTACCGCTGGATGGTACATTCACCTGCCGGGTGTATGTTTAAAAAGCAGGGGGTTTGTATCTGCACTGCGGCCGGAGGAGGAATGAAATCTACGAATAAGGATATGTCCGACAGTTTGTTCTTTTGGGGAATACCCAAAATATATAAGCTCGGCTGTGCAGTTGCGGCGGTAGATTGGAATGGCGTAAGTGATAAAAAGAGAAGACAAATAGATAAAGCTACCAACTCCATCGCCGCCAGGATATTGAAAAATCACGGCAGGGTCAGGGTCGGGCTTAAAACGAAAGGCGTTTTCTATTTGATGCGTATGATGCAGAAAAATGGCTGGAACGAAAGAGATGCGGCATATTGGAGAGAAAAGGGCTGGGACAAAAAGGAACGCCCGTGGAATTATACTAAGTAGCAATAAAAGACTTAATAAAATAGATATTAACAGAAAATTTTGCAGAGCACAGGCGGAGAGTGCAGGCAGGCTGACGCCTGTCAAACTCGACAACGCAGCTATGCGGAATTTTGTGCAATAGATGTTTAAGGGTTTTGCTGATACTTAGTATTAAATATGTAAGGCATATAAACGAGGCGATTAATTATGGATTTGGTTTTATATGTTCACGGCAAGGGCGGAAGTGCGGCGGAAAGCGAGCATTATAAACCGCTCTTCCCGGAATATCAAGTAATCGGATTGGATTATAAAACCTTTACACCGTGGGAAACGGGTAAAGAAATTCACGGTATAGTCAAGGAGCTTAACGGCAAATATAAAAAAATCATATTGATAGCAAACAGTATTGGCGCATTTTTCAGCATGAACGCAGGAATTGACGCAATGATTCAAAAAGCATATTTTATTTCCCCTATAGTAGATATGGAAAAATTGATTTGCAATATGATGATTTGGTCAAACATAACTGAGAATGATTTAAAATCACAAGGTGTCATACATACATCCTTCGGGGAGGATTTATCGTGGGATTACCTGTGCTATATCCGTGAGCATCCGGTAAAATGGAATGTGCCTACTGAAATTTTATACGGTGAATGCGACACGCTGACGCCATATGAAATCGTTGCTACATTTGCAAGCAGGCACAATGCAGGGCTTACCGTGATGAACGGCGGCGAGCATTGGTTTCACACAGATGAACAAATGCATTTTTTAGACAGTTGGATAATCAAAAATCAAATAAAAAAATAAAAGGAGAAAATCATTATGAAAACATTAAACACGATTCAAACTCTTTCAAAAATAGGCAAGGTGATAAGCAAAATAATCTATATTTTCTGTCTTATAGGCGCTATTGGCAGTATTGTCGGAATAATCTGCCTTGCGTTCATTCCCGGCCAATTTAAAATCTTCGGAGTAACAATCCACAGTATAATAGAAAAATCCTCGGAGCTGAGCCTCGGAACTTGTTATACGGCTATGGCGGTTGGCGCAATAATATGCGCAGGCGAAGCGGTGCTTTGCAGGATTGCCGGACGCTATTTTAAAAATGAGCTTGAAGCAGGTACACCCTTTACCTTTGACGGTGCAAAGGAGCTTTTACGTCTTGGAATTTACACAATATGCATACCCGTTGTAACCGTAGTTGCTTCTGAAATCGTATATCAGGTGATGAAGCATTTCTTAAGCAACGTTGATAAGCTGGAAATCGGCAACGCCGTATCTGTAGAGCTTGGCGTTATGTTTATAATAATGAGCCTGCTGTGCAAATACGGTGCGGAGATTGCAAAGGACAATAAAGAAAACGACGAAGTAAAATCTGCGAAGGCTGAAAACTAATCTTTGCCGAAGTTGTCATGCAGATTGTGAGGTGTAAGTATGAATTGGACAGTTTATTGCATTGAAGCGGTTGGAATAATTGCGGTGTTTACGGCGGCAATAATGATACCTTTGTGCAAAAATCCGATTTGGTGGATTCACGATTACCCTAAGAATATACAGGAAAAATATTTTGAAACACACGAAAGAATACCCGCAGAGCCGCTGAGCACTCCTGCTCTTATCAAGAAAAGCTTTGCAATACTGATTTGCATAGCATTATTCTCATGGCTGATGATTATTGCGGGTGCAAAAGGCTTTTTCACTGCATTTTCGGCAAGCTACGGCTTATGGCTTTTGGTAGATTGGTACGATTGTTTCTTTTTAGACTGGGTGCTTTTTGCTAATGTAAAACGTATTCGGCTTCCGGGTACTGAGCATATGGATAGTGCCTATCATCAAAAAAAGTATCATTTCGTGCATTCACTCATCGGCATGGCTCTGGGATTGATTCCCTGCCTTATCTGCGGTCTTATTATAATGCTGTTTACATAAAGGTATAAGCAGGAATTGAAAATACGAATAAAGCTGCCTGAAAGCTTTTCTTTCGGCTCTTGCCATGAAGTAACGCTATAATAATTATCGGTATTCAAGAGTGAAAATCAGGCTCTTGAAACACAAATCCAATTTAAATCCGGAGGCCTGATTTTATGGGAACGCTTATGCACATTGATTTATTCTTTCTTATACCTATAGCTGTTATCGCAATTATTGTTGCTATAATAATGCTGATAAAGCGTCGTAAGAAAAACGGCGTTAGACCACGGCACGCAAGGGCATATCTTATAACGGCTCTTCTGTTGTTTCTGTATGCCTTTATAGTGATGATTGTCATACCGATAATTGATTTTATCGTCGTATCGTCAAAATTCGGTATGGCTTTGATTTATTCCGGCTTTAAAGCACTGGGATAAATAAAATTTTATAACAAACAGTGAAAGCAAAGCTTGTTTTCGGCTGTTCTTATAATACAATTATATAGGAGAAGAAGTAATGAGAATATTAGTTTTAAACGGAAGTCCAAAGCGTGAGAAAAGCGATGTCATGCATATAACACGTGCATTTTTGGACGGTATGAATGATGTTGAAAAGCAGGATATAAATACTATAAATGCGGTTGATAAGCATATCGAATACTGTACAGGCTGTTTTACGTGTATGCGCAACGGCGGAAGCTGTATACATAACGATGATATGCGCACGATTTTAGAGGAGATTTTAAAAAGCGATTTGCTGATTTTCAGCTATCCTCTATACTGCTACGGTATGCCTGCGCTGCTCAAGGTAATTTTAGACCGCACCCTGCCATTGTCGTCAATGGCTATGCAAAAGGTGGGGGACAGGTATGAGCATGTCGGTCAGGCGGACTTCTCACATCTAAAATATCTGATGATATGCGGATGCGGATTTCCAAACAGTAAGCATAACTTCGAGGCGGCGGTGGAGCAGTTTAAAATGAGCTTCCCCAATAATCGCACTATAATTACCGTTCCCGAAAGCCCGATGTTCAATGCGCCTGAAGCGGCAGAAGCAACCGAGCCGAGGCTTGCGCTTGTAAAAGAAGCAGGCAGGCAATATGCCGCAAACGCTACAATAAGCAAGGAACTGCTTGCTCAGATTTGTTCACCGATGATTCCTGAAGAGATATATGCCCAAATTGTGAACGGAAGCGTTGGCTGAAATGAACAAATATAAGGTGTTTAAAAAACAGCGATGAAAACTATGCTTGTGTTATGCGACTGAACACATGGACGCTAAACTGACCGTATTTTTTGAAGAGCCGTTTTGGGCAGGCTTATTTGAAAGATATGATGAAGGCAAGCTTTCTGTATGTAAAATAGTTTTCGGGAGCGAGCCGACAGATGCGGAAATCTATGCTTTTATTCTATGTCATTATAACAGGCTTAAATTCAGCCTGCCTGTTAAAACGGAGAAAAAGAGCAAAGCCGATAATCCGAAGCGACGCCAGCGAAATGCACACAAAATGCTTGAATCCTCCGGTATCGGCACGAAATCTCAGCAGGCATTGCAGAGGCAGCGTGAGGAAATGAAAATCGAGCGCACGGAAAAAACACGAGAGCTAAGGGAAAGAGAAAAGCAGCGGCAATTTGAAATAAAACAGCATAAGCGTAAGGAAAAGCATAGAGGGCGCTAAGCTAAAAACCTCTCCGGGCTGGCAGGTACAATTCGGAACGGGTTTTAATTCCCGCAATACATCATTGTTATTCTTTGAATACGTCAGGTGCAAAGCGCACACTAAAGCATAGTAACCGGCTATTTAAATAAATAACAATCTTACTTGCAAATCTTAGTCTGCCTTCTATAGGGAATTAGTATAAAAGCGGCGATTATAAGCATTATAGATATTATCGGTAAATTTTGTATAGCAAAGTACGGACATACCGGCGTTTGTACGGCTTAACAATGAGCTGTTCGGAATTTTACGGAGCATATGATTAAATGCTTTTAGCCGCTTGATATAATTATTATTTTTTTAAGGAGCGTACTGTTTGAAAAAGTACAAAGCATTGGAGATTGCGGTCTAACCGGGAGGTTTGCTTGCAATCATACAAACCTCCCACCGAAAGGTAATTGAAAGTCAACAATTTTCAGGAGGAAAAACAATGAATAAAAAAGACTGCATAATTCGTTTAGAGAAGAAAGAGGAACACAGAGAGGTTGAAAATCTCATAAGGGAATCATTTTGGAACGTTTACCGTCCGGGCTGTCTGGAGCATTATGTTATGTATAAGCTTCGCTCGGATCCTGCGTTTTTGCCGGAGCTTGACTTTGTAATGGAGAAGGACGGCGAGCTGATAGGGCAGAATATGTTTATGAAAGCGGAGATACATTCAGATGACGGAAGGCTTATTCCAATACTGGCAATGGGGCCTATATGTATAGCACCGGAATATAAAAGACAGGGTTACGGTAAGCTTTTGCTTGACTATTCACTTGATAAAGCAACCGAGCTTGGTTTTGGAGCTATATGCTTTGAGGGCAATATTGATTTTTACGGCAAAAGCGGTTTTACTTACGCAAGCGGCTTCGGCATACGGTATCACGATGTACCGGATGGAGAAGACGCATCGTTCTTCCTCTGCAAAGAGCTGAAAAAAGGCTATCTCAGCGGTATAACAGGCGAATATACGCCGCCGCAGGGATATTTTGTAGATGAGGACGAGGCCGAAGAATTTGATAAGCTGTTCCCGCCTAAGGAGAAACAAAAGCTTCCGGGACAAATCTTCTGATAACGAAAAATAAGTCGGGCGAAGATGATAAAGTTCATCTTCGCCCGATGTGCATTTATACCGATTTCAATAAACTCTATAATTCGGCAAAACTGCTTTGTATGTCCTAAAAGACATCAGTATTACCGAGCATTCGTCTTGTTATGAAAAACGGTTCAATGTCAATAGTTGGGGTAAAAAAATTGTAAAAAGAGAAAAGAAAGCAATGAAAGAATAAAAAAATCAAGCAAAGATGTGAAGGATACGGTTACGAAAACGATTAAAGTTTCTAAAACCAAAGGCATTACGTTTAAGGACTTTAATTTTGTTGTTGCAACCTTCGGTGAAGCCATTGGTAATGGTAACAGAGAAAGAATTGAGTATGCCGTTAGACCAATTAACGAGAGTTGAAGCACACTTTTGAAATTGAGGGATATCAGAAGAATAAGCGTAGTTAATCCAATCAGCCATAGCTGATTGAGCAGATGAACGATCGGGTGAGTTAAGGATATTAAAGAAATCTTCTTTTAGAGAATAGGCAGAAGATAGAGTAGGAGAAGCATAGAGCATAATATTGACTTGTTGTTTTTGCTCATCGGTAAGCTTGGAGAAATGTTTAATTAAAAGTTTACGAGAATGTTTAAAGTAAATGCGATGAGATTTACTAAACTTCAGTTGCTCTTGCTTCCTAACATTTTCAAAAGCCCAAACAACTTGTCTGATCCAATGGTACTTGTCCACAATTTGTGTAGCGTTTTTAAACCAAACCGATGCAGTATTTGCAAATGGCTTCCACATATCACTGACAAAGTATTTTACGTTATTTCTTTCATCTTTTGAAAACTTGTTAAAGTAGTGTGAAAGATAGTATTCATGGCGTTTAGGGAGTATATCTATTACGGTTTTGTTTACAGGGTCAGTTAAAATACATTGGTATTTTTCATTTCCTGTATTGCCTTTAAACTCATCTATGGATAAGGTATCAGGAAGATTTCTGCAACTATATGATACTGTATCAAAATACCGTATTACCGTTGTCGATGATAGATTGACTTCCTCTGCTACAGATTTAAAAGAACAGGTTTTTCTTAATGAGTTAATTATGTAAGCTACCAATCTTTTGGTTGTCCTTTTATACTTGGCTAAGAATGTATTTGCTTCATAAAACCTTTTCTGGCATTTAACACATCTGTATCGTCGCTTATTTAAATGCAACAAAACATTTTTCCCAAATGACGGTATATCTTTTATTGTCTGCTTTCTGTAATCATGTATTACGTTTGTTCTGCAGCCACAGCTCGGACACTTTTGTTCTTTACGCCTTAGTTGCGCATGAATTTCTATTGTTTTTTCATTTTCTTCTACTTTTTTTACTTCTATGTCTTGCATTCCAAGAATTTTTTCGGTAATATTATTGTAGAGCATATTTTCT
>CADBRB010000187.1 GCA_902796955.1 uncultured Ruminococcus sp. | reverse complement strand
ATTTATTGTGATAGAATAACAGATAGCGATTTTTTATTTTGCGTTTTTCCGAAAACGTTTCCTGTAATTTTGGTAAAAATCGTTGAATAACTATGTTACAGATAAAAATTTTTAATTTAAAATTCAATTATGAAACGGAGAAATTTTTATGATCAGGAGTGCTGGAGTGCTGATGGCAATAACATCATTGCCGTCGCCATACGGAATAGGTACTATTGGAGAATCCGCATATAAATTTGCCGATTTTCTAAAAAAAGCCAAACAGAAGTATTGGCAGATACTTCCCATAGGGCCTACAAGCTACGGTGATTCACCGTATCAATCCTTTTCAACCTTTGCAGGCAACCCATACATGATTGACCTTGACATACTTAGAAAGGAAAAGCTGTTAAAAAAGGAAGACTATGCAGAGCTTGACTGGTCTGACACAGACGGCTATGTAAATTACGAAAAGATTTACAACAACAGATTCAATGTACTTAGAACAGCTTGTGAGCGGTTTAAATCGCTTTCAGCGGCAAAAAAGGTTGATTTTGAAAGTTTTGTAAAAGAAAATCAGGCGTGGCTGCCCGATTATGCCCTGTATATGGCTGTAAAAAGTCATTTTGGAATGCAGGCGTGGATGAATTGGGACGACGAGGATATAAAGCTCCGTAAGCCGGAAGCGGTTGAAAAATATACAGAGCTTTTCGCCGATGATATATATTTCTGGGAATTTGTCCAGTTTAAATTCTTTGAACAATGGAAGAAATTCAAGGATTACACAAATTCGCTCGGCATAAAGATAATAGGAGATATACCGATATATGTTGCGCATGACAGCGCCGACACATGGGCAAACCCTGAGGTGTTCTGGCTCGATGAGAGAAAGAACCCGGTATGTGTTGCAGGCTGTCCGCCGGATTATTTTTCGGCGACAGGTCAGCTCTGGGGCAATCCGCTGTATAACTGGGAATACCTTGAAAGCACAGGCTATAAATGGTGGTTTGACAGAATAAAATCATCCTCTGCATTGTTCGACGTTACCCGTATAGATCATTTCAGAGCGTTTGATTCATACTATGCAATCCCGTATCCTGCGGAAAATGCGGTTCACGGCTCATGGAAAGAGGGTCCGGGCATTAAATTTTTTGAGAAGATGAGAGAACAGCTCGGTCAAATAGACATAATTGCCGAGGATTTGGGCTTCCTCACACCGGGTGTTAAGCAGCTTTTAAAGGATTCCGGCTATCCGGGAATGAAGATACTGGAGTTTGCGTTTGATTCAGGTGAATCCAACGACTATCTGCCGCACAACTATACCAAAAACTGTGTTGTATACACCGGCACACATGATAACGATACGGTAGTCGGCTGGTACGACAAAGCTTCGCAAAGAGATAAGGACTTTATTATTAAGAATCACAATATCAACGAAAAGGAAGGCTGTAACTGGGGCATGATACGCATAGCCTATGAGAGCATAAGCAACTGCGCTATTATCCAAATGCAGGATTTCCTCGGACTTGGCAGTGAAGCCAGAATGAATATTCCGTCGACGATGGGTAACAACTGGACGTGGAGATTAGACCCCAAGTCGCTTACAAATGCCCTTGCCGAAAAGATAGCTGATATGACTGAGCTTTACGGCAGAGTTGAAGAGGATAAGATAACCGACAGCAGTAAGATAACCGATATGCTCACCGAAATAGCCAGATGTGAGTACTGTAAGGAGATAAAGCAGCTTTCCGCAAACGAGCTTCATAATGTTGTAGGTAAGGCGGTTATGAGCCTTGTGTCCGAAAAATGGGCGGCAAGCAAGCTTGACCATTCCAATAAACGCAGAGCATATTATTTCTCGGCTGAGTTTCTCATGGGCAGAATGGTTTACAACAACCTTTACTGCCTCGGATTGCTTGATGCATACAAAAATGCTCTGAAAACAAAGGGCATAGATATCAATGTATTTGAAGAGGTTGAGGATTCTGCATTGGGTAACGGCGGATTAGGCAGACTTGCCGCATGCTTCCTCGACAGTGCCGCTACACACGACCTTCCGCTTGACGGCTACGGCATAAGATATAAATACGGTCTGTTTAAGCAGAAAATAGTAGATGGCAGACAGGTGGAAATTGCGGATGACTGGCAGCACTTCGGCGATCCGTGGTGCATTAGACGCGAAGAGGACGCAGTTACGGTAAACTTCGCAGGACAAGCAATACGTGCCGTTCCTTACGATATGGCCATTATCGGCTATGGCACGGATAATATTAATACGCTCAGGCTGTGGCAAAGCGAAGCGATTAACGAGTTTGGATTTGTACAGTTTAACAACGGTGACTACAACGGTGCGGTTGCAGAGAAGAATGCCGCTGAAAATATATCAAAGGTGCTTTATCCAAACGACCATTCCTATGAGGGAAAGGTACTCAGATTAAAACAGCAGTATTTCTTCTGCAGCGCATCATTGCAGGATATAATCAAAAAATACAAGAAAAAGCACGGTAATGACTTCAGTAAATTTGCCGAGCATTGCGCAATCCAGCTTAATGACACACACCCCGTTATATCAATACCGGAGCTTATAAGACTGCTTCAAAACGAGGGTGTAGGCTTTGACTATGCACTCGATATAGCGAAGAGAACTTTTGCATATACTAACCACACCGTTATGAAAGAAGCACTTGAAAAATGGAGCATTGACCTCATGCGCAACATACTTCCGGAGGTCTATGCTATAATCGAGAGAATAAACGGTTGTCTGATTGGCGAGCTGTGTGCAAGAGGACTTGACAGACCTGATGAGAGCGGCAGAGTTAAGCTTGAAAATATGCGTATACTCGATAACGGTATGATACACATGGCAAGGCTTGCAATATACGCTTCAAAATATATCAACGGTGTTGCGTGGATTCATACGGAGATTTTGAAGCATGAGGTGCTTGCGGACTGGTATTCAATTTATCCGGAGCGCTTCCAAAACAAAACAAACGGCATAACACAGCGCCGCTGGCTCGGTCTTTCAAATCCGGAGCTTTCCGCATATATCACAAGCCTTATAGGTGACGGATGGCTTAAAAATCTTGATGAGCTTTCAAAGCTGAATGAGAGAATAGACGCAAGAGCCGCTAAGAAGTTCAATGCTATCAAGAGCGAGAAAAAGCGTCAGCTAAGCGAATATATAGAAAAACACGAGGGTGTAAAGATAGACCCGTCGTTCATATTCGATATTCAGGTCAAGAGATTGCATGAATATAAGAGGCAGCTGTTGAATGCATTCTCAATAATGGATATATATTTCAGGCTCAAGGACGGAACGCTTACCGATTTCCATCCGACCGCATTTATCTTCGGAGCAAAAGCCGCACCCGGCTATGCACGCGCCAAGGCTATAATTAAATATATAAACGAGATTGCAAACAAGATAAACAATGACCCGGATGTAAACGATAAGCTCAAGGTTGTATTTATATCCAACTACAATGTTTCTTATGCCGAGATGCTCATGCCGGCAGCGGATGTATCCGAGCAGATATCAACCGCAGGCACAGAGGCGGCCGGTACCGGCAATATGAAATTTATGCTTAACGGTACTGTAACGCTTGGCACGTATGACGGTGCCAATATTGAAATAGTTGAGCAGGCAGGAATGGATAACAACTATATATTCGGCGCAAGAGTTGAGGAAATACGAAGAATTGCCCCGACATATAACGCAAGAGAGATATATGAAAACAACCCGCAGATAAGACGTGTTGTTGATACGCTTATCAACGGTACGGTCAGCGATGGCGGCGCAAGCGGCGAAGGCAGCTTTGGCGAGATATACAGTGCGCTTATAAACGGTACGCACTGGCATACGGCAGACCACTATTATCTGCTTAGAGATTTACCCGATTATGTTGAAACAAAGCTTCAGGTAAACAGAGATTATCAGGACAGAGTAGCTTTTGCTAAAAAGTGCCTTAAAAACACGGCAAATGCGGGTATGTTCAGCAGTGACAGAACAATCAAGCAGTATGCAAAGGAAATCTGGAAGATTTGATGTAAACCACGAAACTGAGATTTACAATATAAAAACACCTCATACCATTAATACGGTATGAGGTGTTTTTGATGAAATTAAATTACTCTTCGATTCCTTCGCTCAAAATCTTTTCTATAAAATCAACGGTTTGCTTTGCGGCAGTTCCTGATTCATAGCAGCCCTTATCATTTAAAAATTCTTCAATCTTCTGCTGATAAATGCCGTCGTCAAATGCCATTACACCTTCGTTAAGCTCATCGTTGTTATGAGCGTTCAAAAAAGGAGTGGATTCTATATTAAAATAAAAACCTCTGGCCTGGTCATAATTTGCAACATCCGGAACATATAAGAACAGTGGCTTTTTCGTAAGGATAAAGTCATAAGCCCAGCTTGAATAATCCGTGATTCCGGCATCGCAGGCAACCATAAGCTCCTGCATATCTTCGTAGGCGGTGGCATTTACAAGCCATTCGCTTTCTTTTATTCTACTGCTGACGAAGCCGTTTTTAAAGTGCATTCTTATAGCTATAGTCCACTCTCCGCCAAAGCGCTTTTCAAGGCTCTCTTTAAGTCTGCGATAATCTATATTGAAGAAATGTATATCACCGTTATCTCTAAATGTAGGAGCATATAAAAGCACCTTCCGGTTTTGGGGAATTTTTAATTCGTTCTTTACCTTTTTGGTTATTCTTGCAAATTCCTCTGTTTTAAATAAAATATCATTTCTTGCATGACCGTATTTAAGATACTCTACACCCGGCCAGAAGGTTTCGGTAAAAACATCCTCTTCAAATTTACTGTTTGTAATACAGTAGTCGGTATAGGATTTACACTTTTTGGCTCGCTTTAACCAAAAACGATTGCCCGAAAGACGTTTTATACCCATACTTCCGTGCCATGTATTTATATATACCTGATTGCGCTTTTTGGGTATGCCGTACCATACGCAATTCAATGCATTATCTATCCAAATACGGGCAGATGCCTGTTCCTCATACATCTCTACCGTATCCCTCTTTACAACACGTATTGAATGAGGCATTTTTGCAAAGCTCTTGATAATTCCCTTTTTAGGGCCAACCCAAACAATATCCACGTCCAAGTTGCGTCTTACTATTTCATCCGCAATATAGCTTGGATTGCAGGTATAATTATTATCATAGGTGGAGATAAAAATTTTATTATTCTGAACCTTTCTAAATCTTAAAATAATATTTCTCATTGCATAGGTGAATTTTCTATCCAGATGTTTTCTTGCTTTAAGTAATAGATTTCCGTCCAAAAGAACCCTTGTTAAATACATTTGTTTCATTCCTTTAAATTTTATTTTTATAACCTCATATAAATTTTTCAACAACTGTCAAATATCAAAATCATACACCGCCGGCATAAATACGGTTTTAGACAGTACTGCGGTGTTAAGCTTTCAGATAAAATTTATAAAATCTGCCATGAAGAATAAAAAGTTAATAACAGAAAGTATAATCGACCAGACAATTTACATCAAACGCCCGTATATCTCATGCTCTGCATCATTCTTATATAAGCTTCTTCCAAATCAACGGTTGGGGTCCAGCCCAAAGAACGCATTTTTGAAGAATCAAGAGTCATCTTTGTATCTGCGGCATAGCCGAAAAGATTGCTTTCGGGTATGTCAAAAACAACTTCAATATTTCCTCCGGCGATTTTTTCGCAAACCATTTTTGCCATATCCGCAATAGTAATATGACAGTTTTCATTTGATATATTATATGCCTCGCCGTTTTTGGCTTTTGCCAGCATGGTAAGCAGAGCGCTCACAGTATCTCTTGTATAACAGTAATTACCCTCCGAGAGCCCTTTAGTGTGCAAAACTATATTCTGTCCGTTCATGGCGCTTCTTGCAAATTGCGCAAACACACGGTTTTCGCCCGGCAGTATTCCCGCTCCAAAGGTTTGGGAGAGCCTTGCTATTTTTACAGGCACGCCGTACTGTGAAAAATACGCTGCGCACAGATTCTCGCACATTCTTTTACCTAAAGGATAATTACTGCGCACAACCAGCGGGTCAATATATCCCATATCCTGCTCGGTTACAAGCTTGCTTTCTCCGTTTTGAGCATTGAATGAGCCGTACACCTCCATTGATGAAACATATATAACGCTCCTGGAGTTTTTGGCTTTTGCCAGCTCAAGGATATTTCTTGTTCCCTCAATAGCAATCATTATAGTTTCAACCGGCATTGTTATCATTTGCTTTGAGGCGGTTATACTCGCAGTGTGTATGATGTAGTCCACATCAACGTCATTGCCTATATATGTGTCATACGGATTTGTCACATCGCCCACAACAAGCTGAACGTCATCACGTTCAATAAGCTCACCGAATATTCTTTCGGCTTTTTCTCTGCTTCGTACAAGAGCCAAAATCCTGATACCTGTATTTTTATGCCTGTTACAGGCGGCAACAGCCCTGACGAGTTGTGAGCCTACAAGTCCCGTAGCACCGGTTATCAGCAAATTTGAGTTTTTAAGCTCATCAAGCGGCAGACCGCTTTCGGCTATTATATCCATATCCTCTTGCAGGGTAAGATCATTTTTACATTCGTTAATCAAAAGCTTCACCGTTCTTTCATAAGTTATAGTCATATTAAATCAGATTAGTTCACAGATTTAACTGCAAAGAAGTAAATGCGGACGGATTTCGCTTAAACGGTAAACAGCCGCATCACTTTCGGTACAGTAATTTTTTTGAATTTTTCGTTGCAACACTGTTTCAAGGTTTACTCAATTAAACAGATTATTCCTATACTCTTTTAGTATATCACGACTAAAAAGAGTTTTCAATACACAAGTTTGTAACTAAACATTTAAAAAACAAAAAAGATTTGTAATATATTTACTTATATAGTAAAGAACACGGTTTTGAGCTTATTCAAAACTGTACATAAAAGTCTGCGCACACAGACAGCAAAATAAAAATTACCAATTATTTACAAATTTGCTGATATACACCACATAAAATAATATGGCTTGCAAATTCAGACACATTGAGTTATAATTGATAAAATACCTGATTTACCGTTAAATTTAACGGTAAAAAGTATGTTGTCTTAGAAGGTTATAGTATGGATACAAACGATGAATTGCGTCGGCTTTTAAAGGAGCGAGGGTGGTCGGCGTACAGACTGGCCGTAAACAGCGGATTGTCAGAGTCTACAATAGCTAACATTTTAAAAAGAAACAATTTGCCCGGTATAAATACACTTCGTTCGATTTGTGATGCATTCGGCATGACGCTTTCTCAGTTTTTCTCTGAAGATGAAGAAACGAAGGAGCTTTTGCAGGCATGGGCAACAATATCTGCAGAGCAAAAGCAAATAATAACAAAGCTCATTAAGAGTATGAATACCAAATAAACGGCTGCTCGCTGTTCAAACATTCTGTAAACCCTCCCCGAATTGCGAAAAACTTAAATTATGGTTTTAATTCTGTCAAACCCGGTTTTTTATATATTCACTCTTGCAGGCGTAAAATACGACCCATAATGCCTTAATATGCAAAAATCACCGTAAAAAGCTCGTTTTTCTGTAAAAATTCCCAGATGCTACATAAAAATAAAAATTTATCTGTTATGAATCCTTTTTTCACGCTTTTTCGACAAATCGAATATGGTATATTACTGTTAAATTAAACGGTAAAACGCCGAAAAAGAAAGGTTGATAAAAATGGCAACAGCAGTATTAAATCGAATTGCAAGAAGAGAAGGCATAGATACTGAGAGCGTATATAAAGAGATAGAATACGCAATGGAAATAGGAATGAATAACACGGATCCAAATGTTAGAGCAATGTGGAGCTCAATCCCCTGCAAAGGTGATAAACCCACTGTAGACGAGCTTATAGTTTGGATACTCTCGCAAATTGCATAATAAAGGCAGTACATAAAAGCAAAAAATATCAGAGCGTATCTGCAAGCGTTTAAGCATTAATGCAGATATGCTCTGATACTTTAATACTATTTTCAACTAAAACGCTTTAAAAAGATGTTAGCGGAAAATTTCGCAGAACAAGGCGGAGGACGCCGTAAGGCTGGCGCCTTTCAAGAACGACAACACAGTTATGCGGAATTTAACGCAACAGATGTTAAATGGATTTATTTGATAGATAATAGTATAATATGCAAATTGAAAATTTGCCGGCGTTAAGTCTATATATTAATCAGAGAGATAAGATCCGATAGTCAGTATTGCGTGGCATCCGGAGATTAGCTTTGACTTTTCTTCGATTTGGGCAAGATTTACCTTTCCGGAAAGCTCTCTTGTTCCGAATTCCTCCATTGTAGAAAGAGCTTTAATCGGCACTGCGCCGCTATGATATATCACAAGATAATATCGGCATGGAGAATAATATACCTTGCTGTTCTCAAAAATATATCCGTATGCATACAGTCTTTCAACAGCGTTTAAAAAGCTTGCAGTATCGTCAAATCTGTAAATAAGTGTGCCTACAGCCTTTTTTATACGATACTTTCTTTGAGGGGATTTTATAAAATCGGAGAGTATGGTAACTATCAGCAGGCAGCCCGAATTATGCGTCATTGCCTCTATAAACAGGTTTTTACCGTTTATTTCCATGCCTTTTGCCATACCGGCAAAAAGAAGAATATCCTTTATTATACTGCGTGAATCGGGATCGTCAAGACGCATTTTATTAAAATCAAGGGAGTAACTGCGCATCTCCTCGTCCTCTAAAATTATTAATAACCGATTTTTATCAATTTGCTCTATTGTCATATTATTGTCCTCCGTTCGTGACAAGGAGTTTTGTAGGCACAGCCTATATTTATTACATACTGCTTATATAATCATCATAGTTTAGCACAGTACAAAATTCAAGCGTAAATTAAAGGCTGGATTTAATTACCGTGTATAGTAAGTATATTCTGCCTGCTTATCCGTTGTTACTTGTACGGACGATGATTGATAAGTTTTAATCTTACGCTTTTAAATTTTTGCAAAACAGGAACAGTATCCGCATTGTGCATATGTAATGCGGCAGATGCTAAAAGGGTTTAGTAAAAATCAGTATCGGTTTTAGGAATAATCAAAAATTATTGACAAAATCGCATAAAGGCGATATACTGTACTATACAGCTTTGGCGCGGTGGGATTAGTATGATAACCCATGGTGCTTTTTTGATATAGAGGAGATTATTTATGTCACTGATACCCGCATTATTCGGCAGTCTTGTTTTTAACGATACGGTGATGAAGGAGAGATTGCCAAAAGAAACATATACGGCGCTTAAAAATACAATAGAAAACGGCACTCCGCTTGATTCAAACGTTGCAAACATCGTTGCCAACACTATGAAGGATTGGGCAGTTGAAAAGGGTGCGACGCACTTTACACACTGGTTTCAACCCATGACTGGCATTACCGCCGAAAAGCACGACAGCTTTATTTCACCTACGGATGACGGCAGGGCTATCATGGAGTTTTCCGGCAAGGAGCTTATAAAGGGCGAGCCTGATGCGTCAAGCTTCCCAAACGGCGGCATACGTGCTACCTTTGAGGCACGAGGTTATACTGCATGGGACCCTACGTCATATGCGTTTATCAAAGACGGCTCGCTGTGCATACCTACGGCTTTCTGTGCATACGGGGGGGAATCGCTCGATAAAAAAACACCGCTGCTGCGGTCTATGGAAACGATAAATACACAGGCATTGCGCATATTAAGGCTGTTCGGCAATAAAGACGTAACACGTGTAATTACTACTGTTGGCGCAGAGCAGGAGTATTTTCTTATAGACAGAAAGCTCTACGAAAAGCGCCGCGATTTAATACTGTGCGGACGTACTCTTTTCGGGGCAAAGCCGCCAAAGGGGCAGGAGCTTGAGGATCACTATTTCGGCGCAATAAAAACACGTGTTTCAGAATATATGAAGGATCTGGACAAAGAGCTTTGGAGGCTCGGCATACTCTCAAAGACAAAGCACAACGAGGTTGCCCCTGCACAGCACGAGCTTGCGCCCATATTTACAACAACCAACACGGCTACAGACCACAACCAGCTTACTATGGAGATGATGAAAAAGGTTGCTGAGCGTCACGGGCTTGTATGCCTTCTGCATGAAAAGCCTTTCGCAGGTGTAAACGGCAGCGGTAAGCACAATAACTGGTCGCTTTGTACAAATACGGGAGTAAACCTGTTTGAACCGGGCAAATCTCCATATGAGAACGCACAGTTCCTGCTGTTCCTCTCTGCGGTGATTAAGGGTGTTGACGAATATCAGGATTTGCTTAGGATTTCGGCAGCCGGAGCAGGCAATGACCATCGTTTGGGAGCAAACGAAGCACCCCCGGCAATAGTTTCAATGTTTATCGGCGACGACCTTGCCGAGGTTTTGGACGCAATAGAAAGCGGTGCGGAATACAAGGGCAAAAAGGTCAAGTCTATGAATGTAGGTGTCGATGTTCTGCCAAATATACCGAAGGATTCTACCGACAGAAACAGAACTTCTCCGTTTGCATTTACCGGTAATAAATTTGAATTCAGAATGTTAGGCTCGTCAGACTCAATAGCCTGTACTAATATGATGATTAACACAATCGTGGCTGAGGAGCTGTGCGGCTTTGCCGACATTTTGGAAAAGGCGGATGACTTTGACAAAGCCTTAACAGAGATTATAAGAGATACTGTAAAAAAACATAAGCGTATTATATTTAACGGCAATAATTATTCTGACGACTGGCTTGATGAAGCTGAAAAAAGAGGTTTGCTCAATTTACGCACAACGCCCGAAGCACTGCCGTATTATGTTGCCGAGAAGAACTTGAAGCTGTTCAAAAAGCATAAAATACTCACCGAGCGTGAAATACGTTCAAGGTATGAGATACTGCTTGAGAATTACTGCAAGGTACTTAATATTGAAGCTCTCACCATGCTGGATATGGCCAAAAAGGATATACTGCCTGCGGTAGTGACATATGTTAAAGAGCTTACTGAAGCCGCTCTTGCAAAAAAGTCGCTTATGCCCGGTATAGACAGATCTGTAGAGGAAAGCCTTATCGGAAGATTGTCTACGTTGTTAAACCGATTTTACGGTAAAATCGGAGAGCTGGAGCTTGCGCTCGGCGAATCAAAGAACCACACAGATATACAGGATTTGTCGTACTATTATCAATCTGAGGTCTTTGCACGTATGCAGGAGCTTAGAGCAACGGGTGATGAGCTGGAGAGCTTGACAGCCTCAAAATACTGGCCGTTCCCTATATATGCGGATTTGCTTTTCAGTATTTGACGCATGATTTATATTGTTATTGACATGGAAATCGAGATTTAAAATCAACAACGGAATAAACTTAACAAAAATAACAGGCAAGCGGCGCATGAAGGACGGCTTGCCTGTTTTTATTGAATAAAGATATAATTATAGCTGTGCAGATGCTTCTGTGCGGTCTGAGCGTTTGACGATGAAGACAAGTGACAATCAATTTTTTCGCGTAATTTTAAAACACTTTATACACAATAAAGCCCCGTCACATTTGTGACGGGGCTTCAGTGTGTAGACAAACTTGTCTACACACTGGCAGGCTTCGAGAAATCGAGGCAGATAAATACTAAAACCTGATAAAAAGATAGCCAACCTTTGCGGGCTGATTTATGCCATACTTCTTTGTCGTCCTTGCAAGGCGTCAGCCTTGCGGCGTCCTCCGCATTGTATTGCATAAATCATCCT
>CADBRB010000186.1 GCA_902796955.1 uncultured Ruminococcus sp. | reverse complement strand
GGAATAAAGCTTTTGTCTGATATAAGCAAGTGTGCGATGTACCTGCGGAGGTTCTCCGCTGTGCGATGTACCTGCGGAGGCTCTTTGCAGTGCGCCGTGTAAGCGGACGCTGCCTGCATCCGTCTTGCTTTACAAAATGCTATGTTGATATCTTATGAAATCGTCTTATCAGAAATCAGTATTACTTTTTGAAAGGAAGAGGTTATTATGAATACGTTGGTAGTCGGTTGCGGCAGATGGGGCTCTTTTATAGCATGGTATTTGAATTATATAGGACAGAATGTAGTTCTTTACGGCAGAGAATCCTCAGAAAAATTCAATACAATCAGAGATACTCGATTCAACGGAACGGTAAGGTTTGATGAAAGAATAGAACTGACATCAGATTTAGACTATGCTCTTAAGAAATCTGATTATATATTTATATCGGTAGGTACGCAAAAGCTAAGAGGATTTTTGGAACAGTTAAAAGCTTTTGAAGGTGTTGCTGAGAAAAAAATCATACTTTGTATGAAGGGACTTGAACAGAACAGCGGATTAAGACTTACGGAAATAGTTAAGGATGTACTTGGTACTGACGAAAATACTGCTGTTTGGGTCGGACCCGGTCATGTTCAGGATTTTTTAGCAGGTATACCGAACTGCATGGTCATAGACAGTGTAAATAAAGAGCTAATAGGTTTTTTAATCGAAAATCTTACAGGTAAGCTTATAAGATTTTATAAGGGCTCTGATATTATAGGGACAGAGATTGGCTCCGCCACAAAGAACGTTATAGGTATTGCCGCAGGTATGCTGGATGGAGAGGGGTATCAATCTTTGAAGGGTGCATTGATGGCAAGAGCCCCGAGAGAGATTGCCAAGCTCATAGAAGCTGCCGGAGGTCAGGGCATATCCGCTTACGGGTTGTGTCATTTGGGCGACTACGAGGCAACGCTTTTTTCGCAGTATAGCCATAACAGGCAGTTTGGCGAGGCTTTTGTTAAAAAAGAGAGTGTATCGGGTCTTTGCGAAGGTGTGTATACTGTGCTTGGCGTAAAAAAGTTAGCGGAAAAATATAATATAGATATGCCTATATGTAAACTGGTTTATGATGTGATATACGATGGAGCGAATATCTACGAGCAGTTTGACAATTTGTTTTTACGCTCAATTAAGCAGGAATTTTAACACTAAGTCTTGATTAACAGTCGGCAGCTTTTGTCGTTTGACTAAAAAGAGCATTTGACTTTTTTACTGAACGACAGTGTTGATATAAAAATCATAGTAACTATAAAAAGGTGTCGTCGAGATTTATACCGGCTTCCGGTAAGACGCTTTAATAAGATATTAGCGTAAAGTTCCTCAATCTATGTTAAAGGGTTTAATTGGAAATTAGCATCAGATGATGCCTAATGTCTATGACCTTCAATAAATATTGCAGGGTGCGCCAGAATATATAATGCTAAGAGAATAGAAGCAAAACCATTAAATATAAAAAGCAGGCAAGTAGTTCCAAACGAACGGCTTGCCTGTATTTTTACGAAAACAAACTCTATCATACATATGTACGATAGAGTTTGCTATTATAAAATCTGCCTTGATTTTACAAAGTCTGTTTCTTGCGCATGACAAAGAATCAAACTTTCCTGTTTTTGAGCATTTCGTGTTTGATATCCCAAAGCTTTTGAGATAAATCCACATAATATGTGTGCGGATTTTCAAAACGTGTAACTTCGTCCCACAATGTAGCAATTTGCTCAGAGCAATATTTCTTTATGTCGTTTAGCTCAGGCGACTCATAAATGAGCTTGCCGCCTTTATATATCTGCTTGCGAATCTCTTTGGCGGTGAAATTCGTAACAAGCTTTCTTTTCCATGTATACTGCGGGTGGAAAATCTCATACGGCTTTGAATCATCTATAAACTCATCATTGAGTGTAATGACGTCGGCTATCGCTTTGTTTGTATCGTTATCAAACAGACGCCAAATTTTCTTAAAGCCGGGAGTAGTGATTTTTTCAATATTGTTGCTTATCTTGATTTTTGGTATTATTTCTCCGTCTTTCTCGATTGCGGCAAGCTTGTAAACACCGCCGAATACCGGCTCCGACAAGGAGGTTATCATTCTTTCGCCAACTCCGAAGCTGTCTACACATGCGCCTTGCATTATCATATCTCTTATAATAAACTCATCGAGCGAGTTTGATGCGCATATTTTACAATCGGGAAATCCCGCATCGTCAAGCATTTTACGAGCTTTTTTGGAGAGATAGGTTATATCGCCGCTGTCTATACGTATTCCTGCCGGCCTGTAGCCCATTGGTACAAGCACGTCTTTGAATACCTTGATTGCATTTGGAACACCTGATTTTAATGTGTTATAGGTATCTACCAAAAGCGTACAGCTGGAGGGATAAAGCTCGGCATATGCCTTGAATGCATCGTATTCCGTATCAAAAAGCTGTACCCAGCTATGAGCCATAGTGCCAAGGGCGGGAACACCGAATTTTTTATCTGAAATTGTACAGGCAGTACCCACACAGCCGCCTATATATGAGGCTCTTGCACCGTAGATAGCCCCGTCAAAGCCCTGCGCGCGTCTTGAGCCGAACTCCATTACGGCTCTGCCCTGAGCGGCGGCATTTATTCTGCAAGCCTTAGTGGTTATAAGGCTTTGATGGTTTATGCAGAGAAGTACCATAGTTTCTATGAATTGAGCTTGTATAACGGGACCTCTGACAGTTATTATAGGTTCACCCGGAAAAATCGGAGTTCCCTCCGGTATTGCCCAGATATCGCACTCAAAAAGGAAATTTTTAAGGTATTCTAAAAAGCCTTCGCTGAAAATCTTTTTACTGCGCAAAAAGTCAATATCCGAATCTGTAAAGTTTAAGTTTTCAATATATTCTATGAGCTGTTCAAGACCTGCCATTATTGCATATCCGCCGTCATCTGGGATCCTGCGGAAAAACATATCAAAATAGGCTATCTGTTCTTGAAATCCATGCTCAAAGTAACCGCCTGCCATGGTCAACTCGTAAAAGTCTGTAAGCAGTGTCAAGTTTTCTTTAATGTTCGCTGTACTGTCCATAAAAAGAGTCCTCTCATATAAAAATAGGCGAATTATGCCGAATGTGTATTTCGGTATAACCAATTTATTATAACATATTACGTGTAGATTTAAATTCCAAAACAGAAAAAAGACACAAAGCAAAAATTGAAAAATTATGCGATTTATCTTGAATTTATGCGATAAATCTGGTATAATAATGACAATCTTTTTTTATCTTTTTCTTTTTATCTTTTTTGAATCTCTTTAATTTTTCTTTTATTTTATTGCGGTT
>CADBRB010000185.1 GCA_902796955.1 uncultured Ruminococcus sp. | reverse complement strand
AGTACCAAAAAAAGACCTCCCTTTTTTAAACTACCGTAAAAAACAACCGTTATTTGCAACGTTTATAAAACATAAATGCTGTTATCGCACAGGTAGGTACGCTCTACAGACTCTTATAAAACTATTATAGTCATACAAATCACTTTGTATGCAGTAAACGTCTTATATTTCCCGTCTGCCCTCAAGCGCACGGGCAAGCGTTACCTCGTCGGCATATTCCAAATCTCCTCCGACAGGTATGCCGTATGCAAGCCTTGTTACCTTTACCCCAAGCGGCTTTAACAGCTTAGAGATATACATAGCGGTTGCCTCACCCTCAACAGTGGGGTTTGTTGCCATTATCACTTCGGTTACGTTGTCTTTACCTATTCTCGCAAGCAGCTCTTTTATATATATTTGATCTGGGCCGATTCCGTTAAGAGGTGATATAACGCCGTGCAGAACATGGTATACGGCGTCAAACTCCTGCGTTCTCTCCAGAGCCATAACGTCACGTGGGTCCTCTACAACGCAGATTACTGAATGATTCCGTTTTTCATTACTGCACAGCGAACAAACATCTTTATCCGTTATGTTACAGCACACCTTACAGTAATGAATTTTTTTATGCGCCTGAATAATAGCGTCGGCAAAGCCTTCGGCATCCGCCTGAGGCAGCTTAAGCACATAATATGCCAATCGCTGAGCCGTTTTTGCTCCTATTCCCGGCATACGCTCAAATTGCTCTATCAGTCGCTCAAGCGGTGCAATATTATAGCCTGCCATATCAGAATATACCCGGCATATTAAGTCCGCCGCTTATTTTTTCCATAACCTGTGTCTTATCATCCGACGCCGCTCTTAAAGCTTCGTTTGTTGCGGCGATTATCAGGTCGCTGAGCATTTCAACATCATCGGGATCTACTACCTCCGGCTGTATCTCTATGGATTTTACTTCCATTTTGCCGAGTACCGTTACATTAACGGCTCCGCCGCCTGCGGATGCCGAATACTCCTTCTGCTCCAATTCTGCATTGGCTACATCCATTTCCTCCTGCATTTTTTGAGCCTGACGTGCCAAATGCTGTAAATTATTTGAGGCTCCGCCTCCCATACCCTTGGGTAATCTTGCTTTCATTGAATTTACTTCCTTTCAAAATTGATTTATAGAACAACTTCCGTATTATCCTATCAACGCTTCGGTTATTCTTCCTCGCCGTTTATTTTTATGTTCACTCCCGCTTCACGTGCATTTTGCGCAAAGGCAAGCAGTTCATCGTTTTCGGGAGTTTTTTCCTCTGCTTTTTTGTATGGACCGAGCTTATATGTTTTTCCGGTCACTTCTCTTACGGCATCTCTCATTCTCTCTTTTTGAGCTGATTGCTTAAGTATTTTGAACGGTATGTCGTTTTTAGCGTCTATAAGCAGATAATCGCCGCTTATATATGCCTTTGTAGATTCAAACGCCGTAGCTATGGTTATTGAATAAGCCTTTAGAACTTCAAGTACATCATGCCATTGTTCCATAGGCTTTGCATTTTTGATTATTTCGTCATAATTGACCGCATTGAGTGCAGATTGTATTATCGGCTGAGCCGCCGCCCTTGAGGTATTGGCTCTTTCTGCCGGTGCGCCAACTGCAATGCCTGATTTGACGGCTCTTTCGAGCTTTGTAAGCCTTGCCAGAACATCATCGTTATCAACGTTTGACAGTGAACACAGGCGCACTACCGCCATTTCAAGCTCTATGCGCTTGTTGCCTGCCTTTGCCATTTTTTCAAGTGCCGACTGAAGCGTGTCTATAACAAAAATAATATATGAGAGTGAGCATTTTTTCAGCATTTGCTTAGCCTGCTCAAACTCGTCATCTGTCATAGGGACTATATCCCTGGGATTGTTCATCGTTTTTATCAGCATTAAATTTCTGAAAAACGACGATATCTCCTCACATAGGCGAATCATGTCCTTTGAGGCATTGTAAAGCGTATCTATGACCTTTAACGCCTGTGAAGCATCCTTTTCAACTATCGAATCCGCCATTTTATAGAGATATTCGGAGCTTGCAAGACCTGCCGCTTCTCTTACGATATCCACCGTTACGGTATTGCCGTATCCTATACACCTGTCAAAAAGCGAAAGTGCGTCACGCATTGCGCCGTCAGCCATAAATGCAATAAGACGTGCGGCATCGGCATCAAGAGATATACCCTCGTTTTGTGCAACAAAATCAAGCCTTTCGGAAATTTCCCCAACAGAAATTCTGTTGAAGTCAAATCTTTGACAGCGCGACAGTATTGTTGCCGGTATCTTGTGTATCTCGGTTGTGGCCAGTATGAATATAACGTGTGCGGGAGGCTCCTCCAGCGTTTTAAGCAATGCGTTAAAAGCTCCCTGTGAAAGCATATGCACTTCGTCTATTATATAAACTCTGTATTTTGCCTCTGCCGGGGTGTATACGGTTTCATCACGCAATGAACGTATATTTTCCACACCGTTGTTGCTGGCGGCGTCTATCTCGACAACATCGAGTATATTACCGGACCGTATGCCTTTGCATACCTCACACTCTCCGCATGGATCGCCGTCTATAGGGTTAAGGCAGTTTACAGCCTGTGCAAGAATTTTTGCACATGAGGTTTTACCTGTACCCCTTGTACCTGTAAACAGATATGCGTGTGATATTCTGCCGGATTTAAGCTCGTTTTTCAAGGTGGTCGTTACCTGCGGCTGGCCTATAACATCCGCAAACCTTTGCGGGCGCCATTTTCTGTAAAGAACCTGATACATCTTAAATCCCCCTTTGTATACACAAAAACAAGACAGACCGCATATCACGGTTACATATGCTTTAATATACAGACAACAGACTTACTGTATCGCATAGAGCAACTTTGCTTAATGCTGCTCGGTTCCCCGCCTGACATGGTTCACAACGCACTATCGTACAGGGCCTGCTGCCTGCATATCAAAACACATGATACTGTCTTGTTTTTTTCCGACTTATCGATCGCTTATTAATAATAACATACAACGCTTAAAAAAGTCAATAGCAAAATACATTTTATTGACGGCCATTTTTTAGCAGCCTATCAATTTATCAATATTGGGCATAATCGGATTTTGCTTTTTTCTCTTCGTCTATTTCTCCGTCCGTAAGATAGAGCATACGCTGATTTTTTGAGCCTCTGAACGGTATCATCAACGTTTTTTGTTCCAGTATGAACGGTCCGTCTACAAGTATGTCTATCTCCTTTAAAAGTGCAAGGATATACGGGTCTTTCTCCCCAAGCTCCTTTAATCTTTCATACAAAAAGCCTGTATACGAAACAACGTTCATACCCATTGCGTGTACAGCCCTTGCAAGCTCAAGCAAGGGACGAGGCTGCATAAACGGCTCTCCGCCCGAAAAAGTTATTCCCTGAAGAAGCGGGTCTTTTTTAAACTCCTCCAGAATTTTATCGGTATCGGATATATATCCGCCGCCAAAGTCGTGGGTTTGCGGATTATGACAGCCCTTGCATTTATGCGGACAGCCCTGAGTAAAAACAACAAACCTTATACCCGGTCCGTCAACTATTGATTCTCTTATAATTCCCGAAAGTCTTATATTCATCTTGTTTGCCTCGCTTTTGAGTCATTATGAAGGGACTGCCGCAGTCAAATCGACAGTCCCTGACTTTAATGGTTATAAATCACTTTTATAAATTCTCAATTATGCACATTGTACTGTACACAAGTTGTACGTAAGCTTATCAAATCTGCTCCATATCGGCGCTTGTACCGACATCGTGCTTAACTCTGTCGTGTACCTCCGCCTTTTTAGCGTTATTGAATCTATCCAGCGTACCTACGAGATAGCCCGTGATTCTTCTTATTCTCTCAAACGGTATTTTACCGTCTGTTTCTTTTCTGCCGCACATCGGGCAGGTATCGCCTATAATGCCTGTAAATCCGCAGACAGGATCTCTGTCAACCGGGTGATTTATTGAGCCGTAGCCTATACCCTGCTCCTTCATATATCTTACTACACGCTCAAAAGCGTCAAGATTTGAAAGCGGATCTCCGTCAAGCTCTATATATGAGATGTGACCGCCGTTGGTAAGTGCGTGGTACGGTGCTTCAAGACGAATCTTCTCAAATGCGGAAATGTTATAATAAACCGGAATGTGGAATGAGTTTGTATAATATTCTCTATCTGTAACGCCGGGGATT
>CADBRB010000184.1 GCA_902796955.1 uncultured Ruminococcus sp. | reverse complement strand
GAATAATTCCTCAGGCATCAACGCAACAGGCGTTTGAGGATTTGGGGCTGGATACCGAATCACTGGTTAGACTTATCACAAAGGATGTGTAAATGGCTTGGAGAAAAAAAGACTCGATACTCTCGTATACGAAAGCGGCTTTGCGGAAAGCCGTGAGAAAGCCAAAGCCATAATCATGGCGGGAGAAATATACGTTGATAATCAAAAGGCCGATAAACCCGGCGCTTCATATCCTGAAAACGTAAAATTGGAACATAGGGGAAGCGGGCTTAAATATGTAAGCAGGGGCGGATTAAAGCTTGAAAAGGCGATGGGTGTATTCAATATAACTCTCACCGGCAAAACCGCTATGGATGTAGGCGCATCAACCGGAGGCTTCACCGATTGTATGCTGCAAAACGGAGCAAAAAGAGTTTATTCCGTTGATGTCGGCTACGGTCAGCTCGATTGGAAGCTTCGCAATGATGAAAGAGTTGTAAATCTCGAACGCACCAATATAAGATATATAACCGAGGAGCAAGTACCCGAAAGAATAGAATTTTTCAGCGTTGACGTTGCGTTTATTTCGTTGAAGCTTGTTCTTCCGGCAGTAAAAAAACTGCTCACAAACGGTTGCGAGGCGGTTTGTCTTATAAAACCGCAGTTTGAAGCAGGCAAAGGCAAAGTGGGCAAAAAGGGCGTTGTTCGTGATAAGGCTGTGCATTGTGAAGTAGTCCGAGATATATATGAATTTGTGCTTTCCTGCGGATTTGATGTTTTGGGTCTGGATTTTTCACCGATAAAAGGGCCTGAGGGAAATATCGAGTATCTGATTCACATCAGGCAGTCGGAGAATCCTGTGTCAATATGTGCCGTTACCCCTGAGGAAATCGTGGAAAAATCACATATTGCATTAGGATGAAAAGAGGTTTTGATAATCAAATGATAATTACGCTTTCGGTCAATACCGATAAACAGGGTGCGCTCGATTACGCACGCAAAATCGTTGATATATTTGAAAGCCGCAGTGTTACGGTAATGGTTTCCGATGCCTGCAAAGAAGCTTTTTTAAACTGTAAAGTAAGCTTTTACGGCAATTTGACCGATGCAATAGCAAAAAGTGATTTTTGTATAGCTATCGGTGGTGACGGAACCATAATGAGCCTTGCCAAAACAGCGGCAATAAGCGATAAGCCCGTGCTCGGCATAAATTTTGGCAGAATGGGCTTTATAGCAGGTTTAGAGCCGCAAAACGCCGATGATATAGTAAAGCTTACCGAAGCGCAGTTTACTATAGACCGGCGAATGATGCTCAAGGTTACTGTTACCAGCGGCGAAAATATGCGTACGCTTTATGCACTCAACGATGCGGTCATAGCACGTGGTGCGCTTTCAAGGATAATAGATTTAAGCGTTTCGCTTGATGATAAAATTATAAGTCATTACAGGGCGGACGGGCTTTTGCTCTCTACGCCCACAGGGTCAACGGCATATTCGCTTTCCGCCGGCGGCCCCGTAATAGACCCCACGATCAGTTGTATTCTGCTTACACCGGTCTGTCCGCATTCTTTATTCTCACGGTCGGTTCTTTTTGCCGATACCGCAAGGCTTACCGTACAGGCGGAAAACGAAGCAAACGACGAGGTGTTTCTTACCGTAGACGGTCAGGATTCCGTAAAGATAATGCGTGGTGACAGGATAATCATAGAGAAAGCGAACGTACAGGCGCAGCTTATAAAAATAAAGGATAAAAATTTTTATCAGATATTAAGTGATAAGTTCAATGAGAGGGGAACTAACCAATGAATAAGATAAAGCGTCATCAAAAGATATTAGAGTTAATAAAAATCCATAAGATAGATACTCAACAACAGCTTTTGGAGCTTTTGCTTGAGGACGGCTGCGACGTAACTCAAGCGACTGTATCAAGAGATATAAAGGAGCTTAGATTACATAAAACCGCGCAGAGCGACGGAAGCTATAAATATGTAAGCGGGCTTAGCGCACAGAGCGAAATTGCCTCTGGATTTGACAGCCTGCTTGCAAAAGCTGTTGTCAGCATAGAATACTCGATGAATATGATAGTGATAAAAACATATTCGGGTATGGCGCAGGCGGTTTGTGCGTCAATAGACGCTATGGACAGCGGCGACGTACTTGGTACAATAGCGGGCGACGACACCATTTTCATAGTTACACGTTCCGAGCAAATGTCAATGGAGCTTTCAAGGCTCATCAGAAGCAAGCTTTAAGAACTTACACCAATTACCATAGAAGGATAGTGACTGCAATGCTGTCATCTTTATACATTGAAAATATAGCGGTAATCGAAAAATCAGATGTTCCGCTAACAGGCGGACTAAACGTGCTTACGGGTGAAACGGGAGCAGGTAAATCCATACTTATTGACTCAATAAATGCCGTTTTGGGTCAAAGAACGTCAAAGGAGATAATACGTACGGGAGCTTCAAACGCTTTTGTGAGCGCAGTTTTCAGCGATATCTCCGCCGAAGCCGCAAACGAAATAATACAGTCGGGCTTCACCGTCGAAGAGGACAACACAGTTATACTCCAGCGTGAGATAACCTCCGGCGGCAAGAATAACTGCCGTATAAACGGTCGTCCGGCGTCTGTAGGTATGCTTAAAAGTATTGGCTCACGGCTAATTAATATACATGGCCAGCACGAAAACTATGAGCTTCTGTCGCCTGATTTGCACATAACATATATTGATAATCTCGGCGGACTTTCAGACGAGCTTGCCGTATATAAAGCCGCATACAATGAGATGAAAAAGAATAAAGCGGCGCTGTCCGCTTCACGTACCGATGTTGCCGAGCGTGAACGCAGAATGGACTTACTGCGCTATCAGATAGACGAGCTGGAAGCCGCAGATTTAAAGCAGGGCGAGCTTGAAGAGCTTACAGAGCGCAGAACGGTACTGCTTAACAGCGAAAAAATAAACAGTGCCATTATGGAGGCAAGGGGGGCTGTTTCCGGTGATGATGAGCTGGACGGTGCAGTTCAGCTTGTAGAAGCAGCCGTACATCGTCTTGGTGAAGCCACCGCCTTTTATCCTGATTTGGAAACGCTCACAAGCCGACTGCAAAGCCTGCTTTACGAGCTTGAGGACTGCGGCGATGAGCTTGCTGGCATGAACGAGTTTGAAAGCAATCCGGCAGAACTTGAAGAAATAGAACAGCGTCTTGATTTGATATATCGACTCGGCAGAAAATACGGTACTACAATAGATGAAATGCTCGAATATCTTGATAACTCCGTAAAGGAGCTGAACGAGCTTGAAGACTATGAATTTAATATGGACAGGCTTGAAAAGAGCTATAAAATCTCCCTTGAAAAATGCACAAAGCTTGCACAATCGCTAACGGATAAAAGATTGAGAATTGCAAAGACCTTTGAAAAGCAGGTCAAGGAGCAGATGACGTTCCTTGATATGCCCGGCGTACAGCTTGTGGTAGAAAGAGAAAAATGCGAGCTTAATGAGCTTGGGCAGGATAAAATAGAGCTTTTGATATCCACAAACCCCGGTGAGCCGCCAAAGCCTGTTTCAAAAATCGCCTCCGGCGGCGAGCTTTCAAGAATGATGCTTGCCATAAAGAGCGTACTGGCGGATAAAGACAATATTGATACGCTGATTTTTGACGAGATAGATACGGGGATAAGCGGAAGCGCCGCACACAAGGTCGGCTTAAAGCTCAAAGAGGTTTCAAAAAACAGGCAGGTCATATGCGTAACACACCAGACGCAGATAGCCTCCCTTGCCGACAGCCACCTGCTCATAAAAAAGAGCGTCAAGGACGGCAGAACATTCACAAACGTAAAGCGTCTTAATTATGACGAGCGCAAGCAGGAGCTTGCACGTATACTCGGCGGCACGCAGATAACGGAAATAACGCTTCGTCATGCTGAGGAAATGCTCAAAATGGCTGAGATTACAGAGGATTGACCATGAAATATAAGAATATATGCGATACGCATACGCACAGTAAAAATTCCTTTGACGCACAGGACAGCGTCCTTGATATGTGTAAACGAGCGCAGGAGCTTTCACTATCCGCCATAGCGATAACAGACCACTGCGAGTGTATTTTTTACGGCGAGCCGCATGAGGTATTCGGTGATTTTAAGGCTCAAATAAGGCAATCTGCAATAGATACGTCAGAGGCACGCCGCCTTTTAAGCGATAAGCTCAAGGTACTGCGTGGCATAGAGCTTGGCGAGCCTGCGCAAAACAAAAAAGCGGCGGATGAAATACTCG
>CADBRB010000183.1 GCA_902796955.1 uncultured Ruminococcus sp. | reverse complement strand
TATTTTCTTTTTCACTGTTTTTGCCGCTACCCGATGAAGTCTCATTCTTGACTGGTTCTGTATAATTGTCAAAATCAAAGTCATATTCTATATTATCATATCGTCCGTCCATTATTCTGCCTCCTGTCTTTTACAAATATATGCGTTGAAGTTGACAAATTATCACCTTGCTGATATAATTTATAGTGTTTGCGCCGGATTTAGAAATCTAAAACGGCGCACTAAAAAAATCAAAAAAGGTGTTTTTATGTGGTTTGTGAACGCATTGCTATGCTTTACAGGTTGGGGTGTAGCCGATTTATTTTACAAAAAAGGTTCAAAGCAGGAGGATAAATACTCTCAATTCAAGATAGTATTTGCCGTAGGAATTATAATGGGCATACAGGCTTTGATTATGATAATCAAGGGTCAGCCGTTTGAGCCGTTCGATTTAATAAAGTACCTGCCGGTTTCGGCAATGTACATACTTTCAATGTTTTTGGGCTATGTTGGTTTAAGATACATCGAGCTTTCGGTGTCATCTCCCATTCAAAACTCATCTGCGGCAGTATCAACTATATTACTCATAATATTTTGCAGCTATAAGCCTACAGCTATTCAATCGGTCGGTATAGTTGCGCTTATTATCGGCGTATTTCTGCTTTCTCTCCTGGAAAAGAAAAATGCCGACAGAGAGCGTTTACTTGCCAAAGAAAAGATTGACAAAAAGTATACTATCAGCCTTATAGCGATAATATTCCCTCTTTTATACTGCGTAATAGACGGTTTGGGAACATTTGCGGACGGTTTGTATCTTGACGAATATGAGATTATGACCGAAGACGCCGCACTTGTAGCTTATGAGCTTACATTTTTTATATGCGCAGTGTTAGTATTCATCTATCTTAGGTTTATTAAAAAAGAAAAGTTTTCCATAGTACGTGAACGCAACAGATTTTTTGCGGCAATTTTTGAAACTGCCGGTCAATTCTTCTATGTTTACGCACTCTCCGAAAACGCAGTTATCACAGCCCCGATAGTTGGCTCTTACTGTGTGCTTTCTGTATTGCTCTCAAGAGTTTTCCTCAAGTAAAAGCTTAGCTGGAAACAGTATGTATCTGTTTCAATAGTGTTTGCAGGTCTTATACTTATCGGTATAGCAGAGGGCTTAGAGGCTTAATCAAAAATAATATTTACAGTAAAACAGGCGGTTCTGTCAAAGCAACAGAGCCGCCTGTTTAATTTAGGTAAAAAGGATTAACAAGTATTAATTATACTAATTCTCAATAAAACAGATTAACATCTGTTTCGTTAAATTTCTCATAACTTTGTTGTCGTCCTCGGAATACGTCAGTATTCCTGCGTCCTCCGCCACGTTCTGCAAAATTTTCCGATAACACCTGTTTAAACCGTTTTAATGATAATTAGTATTACGTGGCTTTAGCCCAAGCATATTTCTCAAATAGTTCTCGTTTCTGTCATAGATATCAATCCATGCATAGCTGGATATAGGGTTCTGATACGTAAATATCGAGATATCCTCATCACTTACATTGTAGGTAAGCAGTATGCTTTTCAAATCCTCAGCTGTAAGTGCAGGCAGACCTATAAGATCTAACCATGATTTTTGCTCTTTGGTTCCCTGTACTAAACAGAAAATATATGAACTTGAAGCCATCTTTGAAACATATATTTCAAGCCCGTATGTCGTATCCAGACCGAAATACTGCGGGTATCTTTCACGCAGAGCCATTAAATTGCCCAATGCCGCATCAAACTCATCATATTTTGCCGCATACGCCTTGTCAAGCTCAACAAGCAGCCAATATCCGACGCTGTCATTATCGTTATTTTTGGCATTTATTCGGTCAACACGTATGCACAGAGATTTGCCGTTTATCTCAAACTGTTTTATTTTGTATTTTGCGGATTTGCTTTCAGAGCCGACATAGACCGCAATAACGGTTTTCAGCGCAAAAAATTCGTCATCATAGTCCTTCATTGCCTCATTGAATGATTTTAAATTACCGTTTGACTTTGAAAACTCAAAAGTATTTTTGTATCGGTTTTTAAACTCCTCGATATCTTTTACAGAATCAAATTTAAAGACGGGCAAATGCACACTGTCGCTCATGCTCTTATTATGCTCGTTGAGTGCGCCGTCAAAAACATCATTACTTGATGATTTGCCCGCATACGCCATGCGGCAATCATAGCTTATGTTATTGCCTTGCCCCGTTACAGGCCAAAACAACGGCTTTACAATTTGTATCCATCTTACAGTAGGCGATGCATTTATATTAAATAAATGGCAAACCGCTATATCGCCGTTATCCTGATAGAGCAGAAATATTCGTCTGTCGTCTTCAAGCCAGTTAAAATCTACCGTTTGAGCAAAAATTGTGTGATCTTTGATTTTCTTTTGACTGTAGTCCTCATACCATTTACCGCTGTAGTCATCAAACATTCCATAAAAATTGATTTTTTCAAATTCAAGCTCCTTTAATTCGCCTATTTTCTTCCATGTGTTACTGCCTCTGCTGCCGAATACGCTTGCATTTGCGCTTATATTCCAATAAAGCGTGCTGTCACATATTGCAATGCGTGTGCTTATGAGGTTTGATAGATACTGTGTTAATTCGTCAGTGCTGAAAGCAAAGCTTTCTTCTTCGTATTTGTTTCCGTATAACATGTCATCGGGATATGCGTCCTTTTCGCCGTATTCAACAAGCAACTGCACCTCTCCAATATAGTATCTGCTTCCGTTAAGGAAGGCATGACAAAGAGCAACTTCACCGTTTTGTTGATACAGCAGATAGAATTTACGCCTATTATCTAAGTGTTTTCCTTCTTCTACCGCCTGAATACGCACAGCTTTATCGTAAATATAATCCATTTCACCTTTGTAGTTAGGCGGGAACAGATTTTTAAACTCATACTTTGTCAAATTAATTGACTTTATTTGACCCAGCTCCTCACGCGAAAAGCTTTTTTTGTCAAATTCGTAATCCCACCAAAGTGTATCTGTCGTTATCATATACCTATGAGAGGTAAAAGCCGACGTTCCGGATTCATCTTTAACGGTTTTTGATGAATAAATTATCTCTTTGACTTCATGCAAACCCATGGAATACCCGCCGTAGGATAAAATTTCCACTTTGCGGATGTATGGATTTTGCCCCTTTGAATAGTAATATCCGGTATTCGCCTTACCGCCGAAATACACTCCACTGCATACTGCAACCTTTCCGCCCTTGAGATACAGGAAGTAAAAGAACTCGTCCGAAAACTCGCTTTCTACCTTTTCGGCATCTATAACACCACTTCGCAGTATTTCCGCCGTATAGCCGTCGTTCCAGCATGAGTCATCCCTTAAGAACAATTCGTCAAAATTCTCCTTATCTATGTCAATGGTTTCACAAACTCCCAAACGTGTTAAATCCTTTACATTTGGGTCAATACTGCGGTTAGCGTAAAACACACCGTTTAATGTGTAATACTGTACAACGTCAAAGCTGTTTTTGGGTACGACTATTTTATCGTCATTGTATAAAAGGTTGTTCGCATAGCTGTTTTTATCGTTCAACTCTTCATCCGGAAATGGATAACGACTTATTTCGTACGTACTATTTCCGGCAACTATAATCCAATCCCACCATATGCTGTATTCATTTGCATCTCCCTCTATACGGTAACTTAAAATAAACCTGTAACTGCCTTCGTAAAATTGGTAATCATTGCAAAAGCTGTAGTCATATGTAGATGTTGAACCGCTTTTTATCTCGATATAATCGTCCTTGCTGTTTTTATCTTTTATGGGAGCGACCTCCGAATACAAGCCGTTTATCTTGCGCAACACCTTATATCTCTTGTTTACCTTTATGGTTTTACCGGTATTATTTATCCATTTGCCGTTATAATTAAGAATACCGTCGTAATAATTCTCAGTATCCTTAACCAATTCCATATCAACATCTGTACGGTCTTTGCCCGACCCCAAATAAACTGTAGAAAAGCCGTAAACGCAACTGTAAGGCAAATCCTCCGGAATGTTTTCGTACCACGCTCTTTCGACTTCGGTGCTAAAGATTTGCTGTACTTCACGTATAAACAGTTCTCCGTTTTCATCGTCCTGTAAATAGCAAATCAGTACAGAACCGTCTTTCAGCCAAAGCAAATAGAATATACGCTTTTCATAAGGATTTTTTACTTCCGTTTTTTGCGCCTTTACGGTGTTTCCCAATATTCTGTCTGCATTATAGCCGTTACTCCAGTTTGCTATGAATTTTCCGGTGAAAAGCTCGGTAAAATTATGCTCTGTAAGCGTGAAATTCTCTAATTCACCTATTTCCGTAAACAAATCATCAATGTCGTAATACAAGTTCCAATATAGTCTGCCGTCTGAGGAAATTACATAACTGCCGGCTGTATCCGGCGAAGACAAAAAGCTTGCATATCCCGAATAAACCGTACTTTCAAGGTTGTACCTTTTCATATCCGTATTCAACGGAGATGTTCTGTATACATACTGTATGTGTTTTCGGTTTATGCCGATATTTTCTTCCGCTTTATCCGATATTTCAGTACCGTTCCCGTAAGAACCTTCGCAAACCAGCGTTTCGCCGTTTTTCAGGTGCAAAACATATACAAATTCCTTAAATAATTCGTTTTCCGCCTTTTCTGCAAAGTCGGTATTCTCACGTATAAACCTTACTGAATATCCGTCATGCCGATACGGCAGATTATCATTTACAAATAAGGCGTCAAAATTCTCCTTGCTTAAATCAAAGCTTTCAAGCGCACCGACTTTTGTCCAATCGCTGTAGATTGATTCTCCGTTTGTATGATAGATTACACCGTTATGTATGTAAATTTGACGATGTGCGGCGTTGGATTTGGCCTCTCTTATCTCGCTGTATACAACCAAATCGTTCTTACAGAGTTTTCTGTTAAGCTCTGTTCGAGGCCGAGCAGCTTTATTATTTAAGCTGACTGTACTTTCTCCGTCATTAGATTTTTCTATAAAGAAATCGAGCCAACTATAAAAAGGCATATCCAAATCGAAATACCGGCATTTGACCTTTAAACGATAAACCGCATTTTTCGATATGTCAAAATGCGCTGAAATGTTATATTTATAATCGGCATTTCTATTTTTCTCGGTAACGTGGTCGTAGTAAAAATCACCAAATCCATTGTATGAATATGGCGCCATTTTTGAGAATGTATCGCCTTTTTTCATATAAAGCTCAAACTGTTCGCTGAACATTATCACTTTTCCGGATTTATTTTTCCACGTTGCCTCCACTACCAAATCTCCGTTTTCGTCAAACCTTACTGGCATATCCGCAAATACATCGTCTTCATCATAACCCGTTCCGATTATTTGCACCGCCCTGCCGGATTTTCCAACGCTTTTCGGGTTAGTCAAAAAGCACATTGCCACCGCCGCAGATACGATTATTGCGCTGACTATTATCCAAAACGCAGGTTTTTTATAACTAAGTACGGTTTTAACTCTTTTCTTTACGCCAACCTCACCGAACGCCAGCGGACAAGCGGCTATTATTCTGCGTGACACACTGCAATCAAGCAATGTCTGCGAATATTCCGCCCTTTGCGTATTCTCCATGTGCTTTATAGCTTTTTCGTCACAGGCAAGCTCAATATCTCTGCATAGCAGTATATATGCCAGCCACACAAGCGGATTAAACCAGTACACCGATAAAAGCAGGAACCCAATCGGTTTCCACAGATTATCGTGCCTTTTCAGATGTGCGTTTTCGTGTGCGATTATATAATCGGTCTGCTTTTCGCTCAAGCCTGAGGGCAGATATACTCTGGGATTTATTACACCCAAAATAAACGGAGAGTTAATATCATCACACACCCATACATTATCCTGTCTTTTGATAGAACCTCTGACCCTTTTTCTCAGTCTGAAAAAGCTTATCATCGAATATAGGAGCATTGCGCCTGCGCCAAAGCACCAAACTCCGGCGGCTATATTCAAGGCTGTAAACAGACCTGATTTTTCTTCCGTAACAGGAGCTTGCTCAATATACGGAGCAATATATTCGTCTGTAGCAGGCGTATTAACGGCATAATTTGCATTGTTTAAAACGATGTTACCAACATTACCGGCATTACTCTGCGTATCACCCGTAAAATCAGGTTTACTGACTGTTTCTTCCGGCGATATTTGAGCCATTTCTATTATCTGCTCCGGTACTGCTTTAGTTTCCGGCACAAGGCTTACAGCACTCTCAAAAGTGAATGGACATATCAGCCTGACGGCTACCATTGCCCACATAATGCACGGTATCCATCTTGGGGCTTTCATGAGCAAAAGTCTTATCAGCACTACTACCGCAATAAGCCAGCTTGCCGTGATGCTCATGTTTATAAGCTTCAAGAACAAACCTGTCATTTTCAGCCCTCCTATTTATATCTGTCAATCATTTTTTGTATTTCCTCAGCCTCCTGTGATGATAGAGGCTTGCGAGATATAAAAGCCGCAATAAATGCAGGCAGAGAACCTTCAAAGCTCCTTTCAACTAATTGTTCGCCCTTTTTAAAATAAAAATCGTTTCGTGAGATTAACGAGCTTACGATTCCGTCCTCATTTTTAAACAGTCCCTTTTCGCACAGCTTTCTCAGCACCGTATAAGTGGTCGGCTTTTTCCAGCTGAACTCTTTTTCGCATATTTTTACCAGTTCACCCGATGATACAGGCTCTTTTTCCCAGATTATATCCGCAAAACGTGCCTGAACCTCACCCAATTCTAAATCTGTCATCATTTCACCTCCACTTGGTTTATTTACAATAAACCTGCCCTTTGATTTTAGTTTATCCTAAATAAACCAATTTGTCAATAGATATTTTAAAAAAGTTTTATATAATCTTGCGGAAGGTATCGCAAATTGGTAAATTATAAATAAATCAAGCTGCATAAAGCCCCGTATCACGTGGTATTTGTGATACGGGGCTAACAAATTCAATATAGTATTTACTCAGTTCAATACGAAGGGTATTTTTGCCTATCGGCTCAGCCTTCGCCTTTTATCCTCTTGTCTATTTCCATAGCGGCTTTTCTGCCTGCACCCATTGCAAGTATAACCGTAGCCGCACCGGAAACGGCGTCGCCGCCTGCGTAAACGGATTTTTTGCTTGTTTCGGAGCTGTCATCAACTATGATTCTGCCCTTGCTGTCTATGTTAAGACCGTCGGTATTAGCAGGAAGCAACGGGTTAGGCGTGTTGCCTATTGCCATTACAACACTGTCCACATCTATAACAAACTCGGAGCCGGGCATTACCACAGGCTTTCTTCTGCCACTCTCGTCAGGCTCGGAAAGCTCCATTTTAACACATTTAATGCCTGTTACATGGCCTGTTTCATCACCGATAATCTCAACCGGATTTGTCAAATACTTAAACTCGATTTCCTCCTCGGCAGCATGCTCTACCTCCTCGGCTCTTGCGGGCATCTCCTGCGCCGACCTTCTATAGATGATATATACATTCTCAGCACCAAGTCTTTTAGCACACCTTGCGGCGTCCATAGCTACGTTGCCGCCACCCACTATAGCAACATTTACAGGTCTGATAATGCAAGTATCATATTCGTCCCTGTATGCCTTCATAAGATTTATTCTCGTTAAAAACTCATTTGCGGAATAAACTCCCAAAAGGCTCTCGCCCGGTATGCCCATAAAGCGTGGCAGGCCTGCGCCTGTGCCGACATAAACAGCCTCAAAGCCGTCTTCAAACAATTCATCTATCGTAAGAATTTTACCGATAACCATGTTTGTTTCGATTTTTACACCCAATCTTTTCAGCTCATCCACTTCATTTTTAACAATGCTCTTTGGAAGTCTAAATTCGGGTATTCCGTAAACAAGCACACCTCCGGCAGTATGGAATGCCTCAAAAACCGTTACGTCATAGCCCATTTGAGCCAATGTAGATGCACATGAAAGTCCCGACGGGCCGGAGCCTATAACGGCTACTCTGTGACCGTTCTTTTCAATGTGCTTTTCGCTCGGCTTTGAGTGTGCAATATGATAATCGGCAACAAATCTTTCAAGTCTGCCTATACCGACGCTCTCGCCCTTTATAGCTCTTACACATTTGGATTCACACTGGTTTTCCTGAGGACAAACTCTTCCGCAAACAGCAGGCAGTGAGTTCGATTTTGTTATAATCTGATAAGCTTCTTCAAAATTGCCCTTTGCAACCTCGCTGATAAAATCAGGTATTGCAACGCTTACAGGGCATCCTGTAGTACATGGTCTGTGTTTGCAGTTAAGGCATCTTTGAGCCTCGTTTACAGCCATTTCCTCAGTATATCCGAGGCTAACCTCGTCAAAATTCTTATTACGGATATGCGGATCCTGATGAGGCATCTTCGTCTTTTCGTTACTCATATTAGGCATTTTCTTCACCTCTTAACAATCTGCAGGGATGATTTGCTCTTTCTCTCTCCTGCTCCTTATATATTCCAAGTCGTTTCATCGTTTCATCAAAATCGACCTCATGACCGTCAAAATCAGGACCGTCAACACAGGCAAATTTAGTTTGTCCTCCAACTGTAAGCCTGCAACCTCCGCACATACCCGTACCGTCTATCATTATCGGGTTCATGCTGACCACTGTTTTTATGCCGTACTTTTTAGTAAGATTTGACACTGCCTTCATCATCGGCACAGGACCTATGGCAATTACAAAATCGTAGTTTGCGCCGCCCTCTATCTGAGCTTCAAGCGCATTTGTAACAAAGCCCTTATTGCCGTTTGAGCCGTCGTCAGTCATAACAATAAGGTTATGTGCAGCCTCTTTCATTTCCTTTTCAAGTATTATCAAATCCTTATTCCTAAAGCCT
>CADBRB010000182.1 GCA_902796955.1 uncultured Ruminococcus sp. | reverse complement strand
ACAGGCACACTCGACCCAATGGCTACGGGAGTTTTGCCAGTACTTATCGGCAATGCGACTAAGGCACAGCAATTCATGCCTGACCACACAAAAGAGTACATAGCGCAGATAAGGCTGGGTCTGGTTACCGATACACTCGACAAAACCGGAAGAATTATAAGTGATATCCGTTCCAATGTAAATGAAGCACAGTTTCGGGAGATTCTGACTAAATTTACCGGCGATATAATGCAGACGCCGCCCATGTACTCTGCTGTTAAAATAGACGGAAAACGTCTGTATGAGCTTGCCAGAGAGGGAAAAAGCGTGGATGTTCCGCCAAGACCGGTTACTATATATAAGCTTGAGCTTATAAGCTTTAACGAAGCATTGCAGACCGCACAGATAAAGGTCGCTTGCTCATCGGGAACATACATACGGAGCCTTTGTGCGGATATCGGCTCAATGCTCGGATGCGGTGCAGCCTTGACTGAGCTTAGAAGGACTCGTGCCTGCGGATTTGATTTGAGCTCGGCGTATACCTTAGAGGAGTTGAAAAACCTTGCCGCAAGCAACAGTATTTTTGAGTGCGTTGCACCCGTTGAAAGCCTTTTTAGTGACTATGAGAGCGTCAAAGTAAGCAATGCACAGACGTTCCGCTTTAAAAACGGCGGTGGACTTGATTTGGATAGATTAAAAAGTTTAAGCACGACAATAAACGGAGCGATTATCCGTGTTTACGCATCTGACGGCACGTTCATAGGGCTGGGAAAGATAAGTAAATCAAAAAATGAATTGTCGTTTTTGAAGTTGTTTTTATAAAAATCATAAAGGAGATGCTTTGTACGTATTGTATATTGTACAACAGCATTACGTGGCTAAATATGGAAATTATCAATAAATTAGAACCCTCTGATATGCGTACAAGTGTTGCCTTAGGATTTTTCGATGGGATGCATAGAGGGCATCAAACAGTCATACGTTCTGCGGTTAGCAGTTGCGGTGACAGCATGATACCGGCTGTTTTAACATTTTACGAACAGCCTCGTGCGGTTATTTCTGGCAATACTCCGGAGCTGCTGATTAACGATGAGGAAAAAATCAAGCTGTTTGAGAGTATCGGTGTAAAGCGGCTGTACTGCCTGCATTTTCAAGAACTCAGCAATATGAGTCCGGAGGATTTTGTAGAGTTTGTGTTGTTGCGAACTCTCAATGCAAAGCGTGTTTTTTGCGGCTTTAATTATCACTTCGGCAACGGCGGTACGGCGGACTGCGAAGACTTGAAACGTATGTGCAGATTGCATAACATAATTGTCACTGTGAATAACCCTGTAATCTATCAGGGACACCCAATCAGCTCTTCACGTATTCGTGACTGTATAAAATCAGGCGATATGATTTCAGCCTGCACTATGCTCGGCAGATGCTTTTCGTATGATTTACCGGTTATTCACGGCAAGCATTTAGGCAGAGAGCTTGGCTCACCTACGATAAATCAGGATATATCAGATAATCAGATTTTGCCTAAATTCGGCGTTTATGCAACGTTTGCAACAATCAACGGAAAGAGAATACCTTCCGTTACTAATGTAGGAATCCAACCTACATTCGGCGCAGATAAGCCAATAGCCGAAACTTGGATTTTATCAGATGAAATAAGTGATTTATACGGTGAAAAGATAGAGGTATCCTTTATTAAGTTTTTGCGAGCAGAGAAAAAGTTTGATGACCTCGATGAACTTAAAGCAGCAATCAGCAATGACGCCAAGAGGGCAAAAACAATTTTTAACGCCTATTTTGACTAAAGCATTACTTTAAAAAACACACTGAACAGTATATAAAATAAATTTGGCTCCCTATGATAGTTTAAACGAGGAAGTATCAAGTCCTCCAAAAACGGATTATCATTAAGGGAGCTTAATTTTTTATTTTACTGAGTAAATTATGCAGTTCAGCGACAGAAGGAGTCTGTAATCTCCTACACAACATAAAAGCTTCGTATCACTAATAAGCCTGTGATATGGGGCTTTTTTACAAACAGCATTTAGCTTTAGTGTTGTAATCTAATGGTTTAATCAAAATAATTGGGAATTATCGGATTAAAGGTTTCGAGAGGCCTGCAGTATTATACTTGCCTAACACAGAAAAACAGGCAAAATAGCTTTCATATCTGCTTTGAACTTTAGAATAGAGGTATTCCAGTGAATTGGATATAGAACTAATTCAGTTTAGTCAGCCGCCAGTAACAACATATAATTAATTGTACAGAAATTCATTGATTTAAATAAATATAAATAATATTCACAAAATGGTTCAAAAGTGTTAAAGAATAAAACCCAAAGTGGATTAACAAAATAAAAATAAATCTAATCAAAATTAAAATTTAATAATATAAATTAAAACCTATAGATGTAATTAATTATATAGAGTTTGAATTCAATATAACCCGCCATTTCTCCATAAAAATAAAATCTAAGTTTTAGAATTAACTATATATATGCATTTAATTGGTATAAGTAAAGTGTTTAGATTGAACAAAAAACTAACTCTCATTTTAGTTAAGTATACAAAATTTTAAAAAATTCATAAAATCAGTTGAAATTTTTACCTGAAATGATTCATAATATTTACAGCTTTGTTATTTATTAACACATTTTTTTGCAATTTTACTTGAAAAGGAAATAAAATTTTATTTTCTTTTGATATATGTAATAATATTTTTAGTTGTCTTTTTATAGATTTTACTCAAAATATTACATTTTGTAACAAGTAAAAATAAATGCTCAGATATTTACAATTCAGCCGTTGTAATTCATATAGGATTCCAACTGTTGAAATTATTTGTCACTTTTTATATGTTTAAGCGACTGAAAAAAGGAGAGAGAATATGGGCAAGCGAATCAAAGCAACCGCATTACTATTAGTTTTTTCAATTATTTCAATTATTTTTCCGGATGGTTTTATACATATAAATAGCAGTTTAGCGGCCGCCTCATATAGTACGATTTCGCATGAAACGGAGCAGGCATTTATTGAACGTCTTAAATCCGCAGTTGAGAATTTCACAGAGTTGGTAACAATATCAGACTTAAAAATCCCCAAAACATACGATTTTAATGACATTTTCTACAAATTTTTGAAGGATTATCCCGAATATTTTTACTTAAGCAGCAATTACTCAGCAAGCTTTAAATCAAATTACTTTACATATTTTGGATTAAATTTTACAAATGAAATTGATGAAATAGTACCTATGAGGGAAGATTTCAACAGGGCTACCGAGGAAGCTCTGAGCGGAATTGACAGCTCTTGGCCTGATGTAATGAAAGCCCTTTATCTGCATGACTACATCATTCTAAATGCTGAGTACGACACCGATTTTGACGAATGGAACACGGATTTTGATGATATGTGCTACACAGCTTACGGAATCCTCGTTGATAAAAAAGGTGTATGTCAGGGCTATTCATACGCATATTCATGTCTGCTGAATGCGGTTGGAATCGAAAATGAGCTTGTTTCCAGCGAGGATATGTGCCATGTTTGGAATTTGGTAAAGATAGACGGAAGCTACTATCATGTGGATTTGACATTTGATGATACCGAGTATAACAACATAGGCAGAGCAAAGCACAGCAACTTTATGCTAAGCGACTCCAAAATCGTCAATGCGTCCGGTACAAAGCACTACGTGTGGGAGGATTCAACGGCAATTCGCGCAAATAGCACAAAGTATGATGATTTTTTCTGGAGAAACATAGAAAGCGGATTTTTCCCGATTGATAATATGTGGTATTTCACAGATAAAAAGGGAAATATTAACAGCTACGATCCCAAAACCAATGGAATTAAAACGCTTATGAACGTTGATGTAAACTGGAAAAGATGGGGCTACACATCGGAATATCTCAATGATAAGTACGTCAGATTGTTAGCGCTTTCTGACAAAATAATATATAACACCGACAGCGAAATTTATATGACCGACACCAATGCGATTAAACCGGAAAAAATCTTTGAGGCTGACGTCACTTCGGGCTACATCTATGGAATAGGCGTCGAAAACAACAATGTAACATACTGCCTTAAAAAGAGGTCGGGAGAGATTGAGAAGGTATACAACACCGATATTTCGGTAGACTCGCTCGACATTAATGTTTCAAACCTAAAGCCGATTGTAAAAACAGTAAATTACTACGGTTATGGAGATATTCTCATACAAACCCAACAGCTTACAGATACAGATGAGGTCGTACCACCGGTTATGGAGGACGTAAACGGCTACAGGTTTGTACATTGGTCATCTACAGAGAGCAAAAATGAAATTAACTTTTATGCAGTGTATAAACTCATAGGTGATATGGATAACGACAATAAGCTTACCCTACTGGATGCTTATTATGTTTACTGCCTGTCCCAAAAAACAATCAGCATAACTACCGACATCTACAAATTAGCAGATATAGACAACGATGGTACTGTAAATCAAAGTGATTGTAAACTGATTTTACAAAATTTAACACGTTGATTACATGGAGGTAATAATGAAACTTGAAATAGTTGATATTTGCAAAAGCTTCGGAGAAAAAAACGTATTGAGCGGAATAAGTTTTTCAGCCGAATCAGGAAAATCGGTTGGCCTGCTCGGAAGAAACGGAGCAGGTAAAACGACCACAATTCGCATAATCATGGGAGTTTTTCCAGCTGACAGCGGCCAAGTATTAATAGACGGCAAACCGATTGACAGAAAAAGTGTAAAAATTGGATATCTGCCGGAGGAAAGGGGAATGTACCCCAAAAAGACAATCTATGAGCAGATCATCTATTTTTCAAGGCTGAAGGGCATGAGCAGCGCAAAAGCAAGGCAAGCCGCCGATTACTGGCTCGAACGCCTTGAAATGACCGAGTACAAAAACAAGATGTTAAACACTCTCAGCAAAGGCAATCAGCAAAAAATCCAGCTTGCCACTGCTCTGACTAACGACCCGGATATTGTAATACTTGATGAACCTTTTTCGGGGCTTGACCCGGTAAATGCAATGCTTCTGAAGGACGTAATCAAGGAGCTTATAAGCAATAATAAAATTGTTCTGTTTTCCAGTCATCAAATGAATTATATAGAAGAATTTTGCGAGAATATAGCAATTATTAACAGTGGCAAAATTGTCCTGAAGGGTGAGATGCATAAGATAAAACGCAGCTACTCCGGAAATAGATTAACAATAGTATCAGAGGATAATATGGCTCTATATAACTATATAAAAGAACATTTCAAGTCATATTCTGCGCTTGAAAATAAAGGCAATTTTATTTATATAACGCTAAACGATATGGATTCCAAACGTGAACTAATGGATACACTGGTAAAATCCGGTCAAAACATTGATAAATTTGAGCGTTGGGAGCCAACTTTAAATGATATTTTTGT
>CADBRB010000181.1 GCA_902796955.1 uncultured Ruminococcus sp. | reverse complement strand
TTTCTGCTAATATCTATTTTAAGTCTTTTATTGCTACTTAGTATAAATGAATAATACGCTTAGAACGGTGAAGAATAATCGTATGCTCCATTACCTAAAGATGCCGCCACAAAGCCGGCGGCAACATTTATAACGGTGAGTTTATGAAAAAAGTATTATTTTGGTTAGGCGGATTGCTCTCAGGAGCAATAAACGGGCTGTTAGGTGCAGGAGGAGGTATGATTGCCGTGCCTGCGTTAAAAACGCAGTTGGATGATAAAAAAGCTCATGCAACATCTGTAGCGGTGATTTGCTCGCTTTGCACGGTAAGCGTGTGTATGTACCTTTATAACGGGCGTGTGCGGCTTAGCGATGCATTGCCGTATATGCCGTTCGGCGTTGTCGGTTCACTTATCGGTACGTGGGTTTTTGCAAAAATAAAACCGTCATTGTTAAAAAAGATTTTTGCCTGCTTTATGCTGTGGGCAGGCTTTAGGATGATAATGCGATGACATTTGCAGTATATGCGTTAAGCGGGATTCTCTCTGGGCTTATCGGTGCAATGGGTGTTGGCGGCGGAGGAGTTCTCATAATATATCTGACATTAATCGAAGAGCTTGAACAGACCAAAGCTCAGGGCATTAATCTGCTGTTTTTTATTCCGATAGCAATTACGGCTATCCTGATTTATAACAGAAAAAAGCTCATTGATTGGAGAATCGCCGTTCCGTTTTCACTTTTCGGAATAATCGGTTCTTTGGCAGGATTTTGGATATCAAGTATAATAAGCGGTAAATTTTTATCCAAAATCTTTGGAGGAATGTTAATTTTGATGGGAATCCGGGAGCTTTCGGCAGAGCTTTGGAAGAAAGCTTTAAAAAAGCTGAGTAAAAGACAAATAACGGGCTGATTGAAGCTTACGCCGAAACTGCGTAATCTGTCATTTAAAAAGCGACTGTCATGCCCGCAAGTGTAGTTAATGTATGGAATGAAGCTTGTTTCTGCTAAATAGTGTGCAACGTGCAAGCAAATGCTGTTCGTACAAGCCGTGTCTTGCGAAAATATCCCCACAAATTTAATCTGTTTTCTAACTGTAAATTATGTATTGCCACACTTGAAAGTTACACTTTAATATGATAAAATATACACGTTACCGACACAGTTCTGTGTTGTGTAACGTGTTTGTTTTTATTCGGATTAAAAAAGGAAAGGAAGATGAAATAAATGCGGGAAGGCTATAATGAGAATATTGAACAGATTGAGAAAAACACCGAAGAAATAGAGAACAGCAAAGCTGCTGACGTAAGTCCTAAAGAGGGCGTTGCAGATAAAGCGAAGATACATAAAAAAACGCAGATTTCACCAGTTTATACGGTGATTTTAATTTTACTTATACTTGTAATATTGGCTCTTTCGGTTTTGCTTTTGGCAGAGAAGCTTAATCTTAGCACTTCGTCGGGAACTAATGCGCTTGACAAAAAGTGGGAGGATATAACATTTGAAAATACGCAAACAGATTCAAACGGTAAAGGGAAAATCCTGCTGAAAGACAGCGTTTTGGGTGAAATATGGGTAAATGAACTTAGCTCGGTAGATAAAAATCGTTATTCACCCGATAATTTTGTTACAAACAACGGTTTTATCGAGTATTTTGTGGACGGCGAAAAATGCTGTGAAACAGGCATAGATGTTTCGGAATTTCAGGGTGAAATAGATTGGAAAAAAGTAAAAGCTGCGGGTATTGACTTTGCTATGATTAGAATAGGCTTTAGGGGTTACGGTGACGCAGGAGCGCTTATAATTGACGAGCACTGCAGGCAAAATCTTGAAAATGCCATTAAGGCAGGAGTAAAGGTGGGCGGATATTTCTTTTCACAGGCAACAAGCGCACAAGAGGCTATTGCCGAGGCTAAAGCCGTTATTGAAATTGTAAAGGATTATAAAATAACGTATCCTATAGCGTTTGACTGGGAGATAATAGGCGTTGATGAGGCGAGAACGGATACTGTTTCGGTTGAAAATCTTAATAAAGCTGCTGTGGCATTCTGTGAAACAATCAAGGCCGCAGGATATACTCCTTCGGTTTACATAAACAAACGTATGGCATATCTTAAATATGATTTGGAACTGCTCAAGGATTATGATATCTGGCTCACTGAGGACGGCGGTGAAGCCTCATTTAACTATAAATATGATATGTGGCAGTATTCGTATACGGGTGCTGTGGACGGTATTGACGGCGAGGTAGACCTCAACATAAGCATGAAGAAATACTAAAATTGCATTTAATATATTTGGTGATTTTGGATTAAGCTTATTTTAACTGGCTAAAAGGAGGAAACTGCCATGAGCGCATTTACCGAAGATGAAAGAAAAAATTTTCTGCTCAAAAAGCATATTAAGAATCATCTTTTTGAGTATATACTTCAAATAGCGGTAAATATCGGATTTGCCTGCTTTATTGTGTATATCAGCGGCGGAAGCAGGTATCTGCTTTGCATTGCCTTAGCCGCCGTATATTCTGTTATCAGACTGTTGTTCGACTTGCAATCCTATAAAAAGTATTGGTTGAATGGTGACAAAAAAGAACAAAATCTGTAAAATAACAGTTTGAAATATATTTACAAGATGAAAAAATTGTGATATACTATAAGATAATGTTTGTTTTGTAAAAAAATTGTTGTATGGGGAAGGAGAACTGTTATGAAAAAACGAATAGCGGTATTCTTACTTGTTTTTACCTTGATACTAAGCTGTTTGCCACTTAGCGCTTCGGCATTTTCGCTAAAAATAGTAAATATGCGTCTGTTACAGGCGGGCGGAGATATAAATGTTAATGATCCTATCACTTTTATGGCGCAGGTAAACGGTGAGATAATTAATAAAGCTAAGTTTACGTGGGCGGTTAAAAAACCGGGCAGCGGCAATTATGTTACGCTGGAGTCAGGCACGGTTACTGCCGCATACTTGTATACAATGGATTATCCCGACAGAGCAGGAACGTATTATTACATAATCCAGCTTGAGCCGTTGGCGGCGTATGCGTCTGAGGCAAGCGAAAGGCGAGTTACCTCAAATGAGATTGCCGTAACCGTAAAGGGCAATAATTCATCTTCAAAACCGGTAGAACAGCATACCCATAGCTGGAGCAGTTGGAAAACAGTCAAGGACGCCACCTGTACAGAAGACGGAAGACGTACAAGATCCTGCTCCTGCGGAGAAACCGAAACACAGAGCATACCTGCAACAGGTCATGATTACGGCGATTGGGTAGTAACCAGAGAAGCACGTTGCGATTATGTTGGAAAAAGGCAGAGAGTTTGCTCAAAATGCGGCGATGTTCAGCGTGAGGATATACCGGCAACCGACCATAAATTCGGCAACTGGAAGGTGACTCAGGAGGCTACCTGTCAGGATATAGGTGAAAGAGAGCGTGTTTGCTCTGTATGCGGCAAAAAGGAAACCGAAACTATTGCGAAAACCGATCACAAATTCGGTGATTGGCAGGTTGTAAAGGAGGCTACCTGCCAGCAGGAGGGCGAACGAAAGCATATATGCTCAGTCTGTAAGACGGAGGAAACGGAAAAGATTCCTGTTACCGAAGGTCATAAATACGGAGAGTGGAAAATAACTAAGGAAGCTACCTGCTCAAAATCAGGCGAACGTACAAGAACCTGCGAGATTTGCGGCAACTCGGAACGTCAGCTTATACCCAAGAATACAAACCATGATTGGGGAGATTGGGAGATAGTAACCGACTCCACCTGTAGCAGTACAGGCGTTAAGAAAAGAGTCTGCAAAAATTGCGCAGAGGCTCAAACAGGCGAAATATCTATGAAAGAACATAACTTTTCAAAATGGGTTGTCCAAAAAGAGCCTACAGAGAATGAAAACGGTTATAAAATGCGAGCTTGTTTAAATGTTGGCTGTGATGAGCGCGAATCAGAGGTAATACCTTCGCTGAAAGAACAGCGTGAGCAGGCGAAGAAGGATAAAGAAAAAGAGAGCAAGGAAAACAATGACTCCGATTTAACAAAGGTACTGTTCATTATTTTCATCTGCGCTGTCGGAATGGGCGTTATATTTATTTTCATCAAGAAAAAGATAGATGGCGGTAAAAAATCCTCTGAGGACAATAAAAAAACAAAAACAAAAGAAAAAAAGGATAAGCCGCTAAAGGTAAAGCACCTTAAACGCAACTATTGATTAATAATCCAAAGGGAGTATCTCAAGAAGGGATGCTCCCTTATTTTGTGACTTTAGTAATATGCGTGCAGACTTAGTCCGTATAAATGCCGGAAAAGTCGTTTTGCCTATTTTCTATCAGGTCTTAACATTTTTCCTTTTGGTGTTCAATACAGTTTTATGTTTTTTAAAAGTCAATACAAAAATAGAGGATAGCGATATTATAAAGAGTAAAATGTAGATGCATCGCTCTTTTGGATTTTCACCGGTAGCTATTGTTTGAGCATAATACTGTTCTTCATCTGCATTGTCTTTATTCTCATTCGGTTGACTGTCCGAATCCTGACGTTTTATACCGTCAGTTGGTGTTGCAGAGATATGCGGCTTGTTTTCTTCAGAGCTGTTGCCGTTGGAGTCATCTTCACCGGGTTTATCATCACTTGGTTGATTGCCGATGTTATCCTGCTGCTTTTCAAGCTTATAGCCGCACTGTGAGCAAACCAAAAAGGTTTTATCGCCGATTTTATGCAGTATAAATTCATGCGGTTTAACTACCGTCTGACCGCAAGAGCATATTCCGGAATGTGTTTTTTCATTATCGGCTGAAAAATGAATATCAAAATGATAGCAATCTGTGTATACGGCTGTTATAGTAAGGTCAAAATCGGGCATAATAAACGATAAGTTTTTCTTGTATTTATTTTCTATAGTAAAATCGGGAGTTTCCGAACGCCAAAGCATAAATCTTTTACCAAGATGATTGTCTGCCGTAACGGTAACCTCACTACCAACGGCATATTCTCCGCTTTGTGTACCGTTGATAACCGTAAGCTTACGCATATTGTACCTCCAGCCTGCATAAATCACAGTGGATTCATTAATAGGCACTTGAAAGTCATACGGAGTTTCGCATTTTTTATCTGCAAACCAGCCGCTAAAGGCATATTTTTGAAGTTCGGGTGCAGTTTCCGGAGGCGTAGGTGTTTCACCGTCAGGGCAGAAGTCAATAAAAAAGTTTGAGTTATCATCATTAGAGTAATTGTTTTTGTATATCAGCGCATTTTCGAGAGTTAAATAGTATGAGCCGCCCTCGCTTACAGCGGTGTTTTGGCTGGTTTTCATGTTTAAAATCTCTGCTTCGGAGCTGCTGTATTCAAGCTTGCATATAAGATTTTCCGCAGA
>CADBRB010000180.1 GCA_902796955.1 uncultured Ruminococcus sp. | reverse complement strand
CGCTTCGCACGTTTGTTTTCGTGGAAAGCGCACAGGCAAGCCATATATTAAATATAGCTCGCCTGTTGTTTTATATTTCTCTGATTTATTTATAATCTTTTGTCATTTTATATTTTTGTGCGGTCTGACCGATTTGTCGACAGTCTGAGGGCTGTTGCAATTTTTTGCAACAGCCCTCTTCATAAGTCAGTAATTTATATATTCCACATTTCTAAGAGTAATCAGTGCGGTGTTTGGGTCATAATTCAACAAGCTTGAGCCTTGATCGTAGTAAATGACAGAAGCATAAAGCTTTTGACCGTTTGCCTGATAGTAGAACACATACATATCAAACTGGTTAAGACAATCCTTATAGTCCGTTATGGCCTTACCGTAAGCATCGGTAACTGCTCCGCTTGAGGATTTGGTTGCCGTTTCAAAAAGCTCTTTTACTATTGAATCCGCATTTTTAAGATTTGTAACAACAGCAATAAGGGAGTGTGTTTTTTCACGGTAATCCCAGCTTGTGGCAACAGCACCTTCGGGGCATTTTGCGTTTTTCAAGCCAAATTCCCTCAGTGTTTCTGTGTCCCACAGATTATCCGCCTGTGACACAGCATCGGAAGAGCCTCCGTCATTTTCCTCGCCATTGCCGCCGCATCCGCTGATAAACACAAGCATAACAGCCAGAATTAAAGTCAATATTCGTTTCGACATTTTATTCTCCCCTATCTTCACTTATATAAACATGAAAAATCAATTCGTTGGAATACTCGGAATAGTTAAGCTCCAGCATATACTTATCCTTTACAAACATCGCATATCCGTTCTCGGCGGACTTTATGATTTCGCTTTGGTCAAACAAACCGAAGTTGTAGTCGTACAGCTCCAATCCGCTTTCCTCAAGCTTATGCCAATATGAGATATAATCCTCCTTTGGCACGCTGTATAAAACATACCCCTCTGCCGTGCTGTCACTCATTTTTACCGGGGCATCCTGTTTTTCCACACCATGACCGTCATATTTTAAAAATGCCGCATAGCGTTCGTTCTCATTCCACCATTCAAGCTTTGCAAGCGGCGCCGACTCCTCATTACTTGCACTGTTGCCCGACTGCACCGTCTTATCATTCTCTATGTTATCGGAGCCGCATGAGCAAGCTAAGCTTAACGTCAGCAACAGCATGAGTATTATCGTTATCCTTCTCATAATGACGACGGCTTAAGGTTAAGATTGGTTGGTATTTCGGTCAGGTATTCAATATAGCTCGTCATTTCAACGGAATGTATTCCTCCGTATGTGGGTAAGCACTCCACCGTTTTCAAAGCAACGTTTGTTGTTGGCTGCACGTAGTATCTATAGTAATGATCATCGCTAAGCTTTTGCTCAAAAACATTACATTTGATACCCTGTATTGTTTCTTCACCAATCTTATATTTCATTACATCTTCAAAGCCGTAAAAATGGTCGACAAACTCGTTACCCATAAAATAAGTACCGTCCTCAAAGTTTGCAAGCTCTGCAGAATAGTCTATATCGTCATAGTTCTGGTCAACCCAGCCGCTTTCATAGTCCCAATCATATACCTTTTTGGTTTCCGTATTCAGGTATCTGGCATACTCAGTAGTCTTATCGTCGCCCTCCTGAGTCCAAAGGGCATACTCTGTCTTTGTACGAGCGGAAATATATACGTAGTTAATATCGTTAGGATATTTTTCTTCTATCTTATAGTAATATGTACTCGGCACTATAAGCTTTGACGGGTCATAGCTTTGTGCAACTACGTTATCGTCATGTTCTTCCGGAGGATTTTCCGGGTCATCTCCCTCAATTACCGTGATTTTCAGCTTTTTCTTCTCTCCGCCGTTTTTAACTGCAAGTATAACGCTCTCACCGGGTGTTTTAGGCACTACCTGCATTGCGCTGTCCATTTGAGCATAGAATACGCTTTCACTATGATCCGTATCATAATCAACTATATATTCATCGCTGTCAAACGGAGTCCAGTAATAATCCTTTGAGCTGTTTGTATAAACCGTTATCTCTTCTGTTTCCGCTTCATCCATATACGAAAAATCGGTTTCGTCGGGTTCGCTATCCACACCCTCAGATGTTTCGTCATCGGAGTTTTCGCTTGAGCTTACGTCGCTAACCGAAGAAAGCGTACCTGTGCTTGAAGTATCCTCGTTGTTTCTTTTACTGCATCCGGCAAAGGACGCTATAATGCAAACAGACAAAAGAACTGCGATAAGCTTTTTCATAATAAATCATATCCTTTCGTTTTGTTGGATTATTTAAAACATTATGCAAATTCATTTTACCACATTATTTTTAAAATTTCTACTTGATTTTTTGATTTTTTCCGTGTATTTTGTAAATTATTTGATTTTATAAAAATTTCTATAATATATTTGCCATATATAATTGACAAAGAGCAGTTTTTGTAATATTATTATATTGTGTAATTAGAATTTGCCGTTATTTTTAATATTGCTTATATCTTTCAGTCTTGAATTACTCTGATATTATCAGCAGTTTAGATTAGATTTTTATGCAACAGATTTACACACATTCCGTTTATTTTATCGGAGAAAGAATAATGCTGTGATGCGGGGTGATGCGATGACAGCTTTTTCACATCTATTCAGCGGTTTTGGCAAACAGGACCGCTTTGAATACATATACAACAAATACAGTAAAGCTATGCTTCTTGCCGCTAACAGGATTCTGAACAATCTGTCCGATGCCGAGGATGCAGTGCAAAACGCTTTTATGAAAATATCCAAAGCCGAGCAAATCTATGAAATGTCTGAAGAAAGCCTGCGTGCATACGTCATAATAGCTGCAAGAAACTGTGCAATAGATATAAAGGAAAGCAAATATAAATATGTTGATCCTTACGACATTATGGAGCTGGATAAAATAAGCGATTACAAATTTAACAGATATACCGCAGATATTGAGAGCAACGAGCTGATAAAACGCTGCTTTGCGCAAATGCCCTATAAATACAAGGATATTTTGTATCTGTATACGGTAGAGGAGCTTACCGCAAGGGAAATCGCAAATCTTTTACAAATGGATTTAAGTACGGTTAAAACACGGATATCCAGAGGGAAACGTCTTATGGTAAAAATTTTGGAAAAGGAGTTGGAGCTGAAATGATAAGGACTGATACGGAGCTTATTAACATTATGAAAAAAATGGCCGATGATGAATTCAGCGAGCTTGTAAAGGAAAGCAACAGTAATGAATCTGGTGCTGATTTTTCCGCAGGTTTTGAAGAAAGATTGAGTGATGCCAAAATCAATATCCGCCAAAGAAAAGGTACGTATTATATGGCAAGCATAAACAAAAAGATTTCTGCCGTTTGCGCAACTATACTGGCATTTTTTATTATTTGTACGTCTATGGTGCAAATCCATGCCACAGATAATTCGGATATTTATCTGCACTATGACAACTATTTGAAGCATATAGAAGCAAGAAGCTGTACTTATTTCAGGGACAGAAGATTCTTTTCAAAGAAAATAAAAAAAGCAGACCGATACAAATTGAAAAACGTACCTGAAAGCTTAGAATTAGTCGAAAGCAGTTACTCTACATCATCAATATGGTATCATTGGAAAAGCAGAGATGAGAAACATAGTTTGGAATTCAGGCAATATGACCCGATTTCGTTTAATCATGCTTTGGCAAAAAGTACTGTTTTTGTACGAAGCGTAGATATCAATGATAAGATTACAAATGTGCAGATTTACCGTAATGTTAAATACGGCGGCGGTTATATGTTCTGGATTTATGACGGATACTGCTTTATGCTTAGCTACACCGATTGTGCGGAGGATGAAATGCTCCTGCATATTCAAAACGATATAGTAAAAGAATAAAATGTAAACTTTTTGAATTTTTTGTAAACAAAATACAAAAATGAATCTTTTTTGCCTTTTTCAGCGTTTATATTTATAGAGGTTTTTTGCAAGACCTCAATAAATGTTGAAAAAGGCACTTTGCTTTTTTACTACTGATTTCAGAAAGGATTTAACAAAATGAAAAAGAGAACATCAATATTAGCATTATTTATGGCAATAGTAATGTGCTTTTGCAGCAGTGCTATAAACGTAAACGCTGCTTTACCGGAACAGAATGGTTTAAATACCTTATCAAATGGCAGTGCAGAAATAAATTTAATGTTTGTGCAGAACAACGCTATTTCATCCTACGATGTTATGAGCTATAATCCGGTGAACGATATCGAAATTCACGTTCTTTTGGAAAGGCGCACGGGAAATT
>CADBRB010000179.1 GCA_902796955.1 uncultured Ruminococcus sp. | reverse complement strand
TACCGCAGCGATAGAATTAAACCCCGATTATGCAGAAGCTTATTATAATCGAGGAAAACATTATGTTAAAATCGGCAGTCTTGAGAAGGCAATAGATGACTACACAGAAACGATAAGGTTAAGTCCTGATTATGCCGAAGCGTACAATGTCCGAGGATTGGTTTATGGTACCATGGGTGATTATCACAAGTCACTTGCTGATTTTAATAAAGCGTTAAAATTAAAACCAGACTTCGCATATGCATATGTTAATCGCGCTATAGCTTATGGAACGATAGGCGAATACGATAAAGCCATAAAAGATTATACCAAGGCAATAAAGATAGAACCGAACTACGCTCTTTCTTATTATAACAGAGGTGTTGCTTTTTATATAAAAGGCTACTACCAAAAATCCCAAGAAGATATTAACAGGGCTAAGGAAATAAACCCAAAACTGGTAGAATTTATAGAAAACCTGTTTCATGACAACCCATAAAAATTTTTTATCCTTCGTTGAAACAAAAACCTCATTTTTTTGACACTATATATATGAAATGATTTTTTACCCATAAGGAGGAATTTTTATGAAAAAATCAGTCAAAATCCTTTCGGTCTGCGTCATGTGCATACTGCTTGCCATATCGTCATTAACGGCATTTGCCGCAGGCAGTTATGATATACATACCGATACTGCAATACAGGATGCCGCAGAGCTGGAGCTTGTTAAACAGGCTGTGCTTGCTTCGCCCATGATTGCTCCGTCCGATGATTTTAAAAATGACGGCGGGCTTGAAGCGGCTATAGACTTCAGCGGCGCATATAAGGTTTACGATATGAACTGCGAGTATTTGTCGGGAGTTGAGGAGAACATGAGCCTTGCGGATATGGCGGCGCAAACCTATGCGTGGTATATACCTGCGCAAAACAACCAAACCGTAAAGGTTATAAACACAAACGGTGCTTGGACGGTTGAGAGCGTAACTAAACAGCCCGAAAGCGGAGAAAGCTCCACCGCAATAGACCTTACCGCACTGCAAGCCATAACAGACGAGCTTGCAAATACTCATGATGTTGAGGGAATGTCGGCGGTAATACTTGACGATACGTTTTCTCACTATACCAACTATGTGTACCTCAAGGGCAATGATTTTGAGTACATAATACCCTACAGCGCAAGAACAGATTTGACGGGGTTTGTAAACGGAAAGTACTATACGCCTGCCGAGTTTAATGAAATATGCGGTGAAAGCTTTGCAAAGCTTGAGGAAGAAGCCGCAGGTGTTGTTACGGGTAAAACCATAGGCGCTGTGCAAAATACAAAAACCGATTCATTAACTGATGATAGTAACACAACTGCGTGGGTAATTATAATCGGTGCAGTAATAGCGGCGGCAATAGCAGTGGTATGTGTTGCGAATAAAAAGAAAAAAGCGTGAGTGAAAAGAGAGAAAAAATATTTTAAAGGTAATCAACAGAAGGCTGTTCTGCGGATTACCTTTTTTTACTGTTTGGATTTTATACTGCCTTTTGTGAGCCGTACAATGTGTTCATGCTAATTGACGAAAAGAAAACTCTATTCTCTGCGGATTTATCGATACCGTCTGCGTTGCCGCTCCCTCCGGCAAGCAATCGGTATGTACACGCAGTAATGCAACGTATTTCGGAGTACGGCAACCTGCCCGGCTGTTTGAGAGAGGCGGTTGATTATGTTAAAAGGTAAAGGGGCTGTCGCAAATTTTGTTTGCGACAACCCCTTTTTTATTGCATGATTTTTATGGCTTGATTACAAATCATTTATACAAATTTGCAGAAGGTTGAATTGCTCCATGCCGAATAGTATTTTGTACCGTTTACCGTCTTAAAATAGCGAACCTTAAACGCATATACCTTTCCTATGTACATAAGCGAATCCTGAAGACGATATACCGTAGTTTCGTTATCGTTTATAATTCTGCTTCCGAGTGCCTTTGAGGCTCCGGATTCAAAAAACTCAAATTCGTACCCATCGGCAACCTCTTGATATTTCCATTTAATCGTGAATACATTAGAGTCGCTTGTTACAACGGGTGCGGAGGGAATTGCCAGATTCATAGCCTTTTTACCTGTTGCATCAAAGCCGCTGGTAAAGCTCTTGCCGTTACTTGATATACAGCGCACGGTGTAGTAATACTCCTTAAGCAATTCCGCCTTTTTATCAAAATATTGAGTTTTTCCGTCTGTAACATCGGCAAGCTTTGTCCAGCCTGACGACGTGTTTTCTCTACGGAAGACACGGTAGCCCTCGGCTCCCTTTACCTTATCCCATTTAATGGTAATACCGCCTCCGCTTGACGTTTCCGTTATAACAGGAGCGGCTATAAATTTCCGGCTCTTGCCCTTTGTGTCGGCTCCGCTGATATACTTGCCCTTATCGTTAAGGCAACGTACGGTATATGTATATGTTGAGCCGCTGCGGACATCTTTATCAACAAAAGAGGAGCCTGTAGTATCTGCAAGAGTTTTCCAATCCGTGTCGCTCTCGGTTTTACGGAATATGCGGCACATCGGCGCATAAGCTGATTTGTTGAATACTATCTTTATTCCTTCGTTTACGTTAGTAAGTGAGCTTATCGTAGGCGGAGCAATAAATCTATCTTTAACACCGACAGGATCGTAGCCGCTTGTGTATGATTTACCGTTGCGTGTAGCACAGCGTACAGTATAGATGTATTCGGTGTCGGCAACTACATTTTTGTCTAAATATGTCTTGGTAGTTGCGCTTTTGATGGTAGTTATCTTACTCCAGCCGGAGGAAGCGGTTTTTCTGAATACGCAGTAAGCTTCACCGTCCCTGGAGGGCTGCCAGTTTACTTGTATGCCGTTGTTTTGGCGGGCGGCACTTACTAATTTAGGAGCAGCTATATATTTTATAGTTAATCCCTTTGAGTCATATCCGCTTATCGTGCTTTTTCCATCGTCTGACAGACAGCGGACGGTGTATGTATACGTTGTACCCGGCAAAGCGTTTGTATCTGCATAAGGAATTGATTTTGTGTCGGCAATCTTCGACCATGAGCTGCCGTCAGTTTTGCGGTATATGCGGTATACCGATGCACCTGCGGATGGCTTCCATGTTATCTGTACACCGCCGTAAATGTTGAGCAGATTGTTGAGCTTTGGCGCAGCAATATACTGGTGGCTTTTTCCTGTATTGTCATAGCCGCTTGTATAGGTTTTACCGTCGCTTGAAATACAGCGAACCGTGTACCAGTAATATTCGCCGCCTGAAGTTGATGTATCGGTACAGGTGTTGTTTTTGGTATCTGTAAGCTTAGACCAGCTTTTGCCGCTCTGTTTACGGTATACTCTGTATTTAACAGCACCCGGAGATTGACTCCATGTAATCTGTACGCCGCCGTTCAGATTTACAAAGGAGGTTATATACGGTGCTAAAATGTACTTTATACTTGTTCCTTGATTATTGTAGTCGGTTATTTGATATCCTTCGGAATCCGTGCCGCATACAGTATACGAATATGTTTTATTTGACTGAACAGATTTGTCGGTATAACTGCTTGCAGAGGTAGTGGCAAGGTTTTTCCAAACGCTGTCGTTTGGGCCTTTACGATATATACGGCACATTGAGATGTATGAGGATTTTTTAAATGTAAGCTTTATGCCGCCGTTTATATTGTCTATGGAGGAAATCTTAGGCGGTTCTATACGTTGCAGTTTTAATCCCTCGTTATATGAGCTTACGTATTTGTCTTTTGAAGAAGAGTTGCAGCGTACGGTATATGTGTATGTTGTTCCTTCCTTTACGTCCTTGTCCAAGTATTGCAAATCGGTAGTTGTTTTAACCTTGCTCCAACTGCCTGTGCCAACCTTGCGGTAAACATAAAAGCGTTTGCCTGCTGTAGGCTTATTCCATTTAAATTCAATACCGCCGACAGCATTAATTGCATAAGCAAGAGTAGGTGCGGCAAAATATTGTATAGTCTGCGGAACGATGTTGGACGGGCCTATATAGGTTACGCAGTTCGGCGCCATGGATTCAACGGAAACCTTATAGCTTGCTCCGTCCTTATAAAGTCCCTTGCCGGTCATCGGCAGAGTAAACTCGTTATCAGCGGTGACAACAGTTTTATAGAACCAGCCTTTTTCGGGATAAGCCTCATTTAAAAATGCAACGTTGTATGCCGCAACACCGGCAACTCTATTCCATTTTACCTTAATTCCGCCTACTGCGTTGCTTACAGAGAAGGTGGGGTTTGACGCACTGGTTTTAATGTATCCGTAATTTATACGGTATTCTTTTGCATAGCTTTCAGTTACAGTGCCTTTGTAACAGTATAAGACACAGCTTGAATTTAAGCCTCCAAAGGGAGAATCTCCGAATGCACAGTCCTTTTTGCCGAGATAATAAACCTCACGCAAATTTTTGCATTCGTCAAATACAAGAGAGTCAATGTCGGTTATATTTGCCGGGATTATAAAGTATTTAAATCCCGTGTTGGCAAAAACAGATACATTCATGCTTGTCAATTTAGTGAGCTTATCAAAATTGATGGTACTCAATGAAGTGCAGTCTTTAAACACTTCCATGCCCATATACTCAACAGATTCGGGCAGTGTTATTTTGGTCAGTGACTTACATCCGTAAAACGCACCGTCATAAATATCCTTTGCAGAGCCTTTAAAATTGACGGTTTTAAGGCCTGTACAGTTTTTAAACAACTCACTTTGAAGGGCGGTTACACCGGAGGGAATTGTTACTTCCCTTAAGGATTGACAATACGCAAAAGCCGCACTGCCTATAGATTTAACATTTGAAGGTATGGAGTATTCAAGATTAACGCAGTTATAGAATGTATATTCCGGTATGTGCGTTAAGCTTGACGGCAGTTTTACTCTTTTTAGCCCCTTACAACCCTGAAATACATTTGTTCCTATCTCGGTTACGCTGTCAGGTATGGTGACACTCTCCAATGACGTACAGCCCAAAAATGCACCGTTGCCTATAGTTGTAAGCGATGAGGGCAGAGTTGAGAACTTGTAGGATGTACAGCTGTCAAATGCATATCTGTGTATATTTGTAACACTTTGAGGCAAATTGAATGTCTTTAAGCTTTTACAGTTTTGAAAGGCAAATTCGCCTATTTCAATTAAAGAGGATTCACTTTCGGAATCAATAACAACGGTTTCAAGATTTGTGCAGTCGTTGAACGATTTATTGTTTATTGATACCAAATCGGAAGAAATGGTAACTTTTTTTAACTGTTCAAATCCGCTAAAAGCGTTCTGACCGATATTTTTAATGTCGCTTTTAACCGTTACATTTTCTATTATGTCTGCATAGTCATACCATGGGGAATTTGACACCGTAAAGTCCACCATTATGTATTTTATACCGGGCTGAGCACCTTCTCTGATAATGGCAGACAGCTCCAGCGACTTTGTATCAGGGTCAATTACATATCTTATTGCGCCGACTGAACCTGAGATAGTGTTGTCAAAATCATCACCGTAGGTTGAGCCCGTTTCCGGCTCTTCGTCATAAATAGGATTGCTCTTAATGGGGGTATTATAAAAAACCGTTGTGTTTTTTACGCTCTCACCCGATTGAACAAAAGCGTTGTCGTTATCCACGGCAAAAACTGACATTGGCAGTGCGCTTATCAGCATTGAAACTGTGAGAATAATGACAAGAATTTTTTTCATACTTTTTTTCATGCCTGTCTTCCTTTCATTTTAAATTTAACTGTTTTGCTTTAAAAACACAGACAAATTTTCAATCCGAAGAGGTGATTTTAACTGCAACGGCAAGGCGTGAATTTTGTAGCCGTTCGTCTGATTTTTATAAAAAACAGTATTGTAAGTATGCAAACCGTTATAAAAGCTATATCGCCGATTAATTTATACCGGTTTAACAATACTCCTATACTAATTTTAACATAAACAGTTTAGGGTGGCAATAGAAATGTGTTGTTATAATAGTATTCAGTTTACGGCAGTACGTTTTTAATATAAACAAAAGCTCTGTACCACTTGATAGGTACAGAGCTTTAACCGTGGTCATCTATTTTGCTGTGAGTCGGTGTTCTGCGTATCTGTATCGGTTTGTCGTCTTCGCCTTTTTTTCACGCATTCCGTCAACAGATACTCTATCTGTCCGTTCACCGAGCGAAAATCGTCCTCAGCCCATGCCGCCAATTCATTGTATAGCTTTGCCGAAAGGCGCAGAGGGACTTGCTTTTTCTTGTTGTCGTCCATATCAGTACAGACTGCCCGAATTAACTACGGGTTGCGCGTCGTGGTTGCCGCAAAGTACAACCAGCAGATTTGATACCATAGCCGCTTTACGTTCTTCGTCAAGAGTAACCACGTTATTCTCGTTAAGGCGTTCCAGAGCCATTTCCACCATGCCTACAGCACCGTCAACTATCATTTTACGTGCGTCTATAATAGCTGATGCCTGCTGACGCTGGAGCATTACCGCCGCTATCTCGGTAGCATAAGCGAGATATGTAATTCTTGCTTCGACTATCTCAATACCCGCCTCGTCAACTCTTGCCTGGATTTCATCACGTATACGCTTTGCGACTATATCGCTTGAGCCTCTCAAGCTTCCGTCATCGGCAATGCCGTCGCCTGTAGTGTCAACATTCGGTGCTACGTCATACGGGTACAGACGGACTATATTTCTCAATGCGCTGTCGCATTGAAGAGATAAGTATTCCTTGTAGTTGTCAACGGCAAATACAGCCTTTGCTGTATCTACAATGCGCCATGTAACCGCTATGCTTATCTCAATGGGATTGCCAAGACAGTCGTTTATTTTCTGCCTGTTGTTGCTCAGCGTCATAATCTTGAGCGAGAGCTTTTTATTTGCAATCTCAACCGATGTGTTGGTAGCTCCGCTCAATACGGATACGGTTTTTACATCGCCGCTTTGATTCAGCTGGGTTTTAGCGGCGGGGTTTACAGCCACGCAGAAAGGATTGACAAAATAGAATCCGTCACCCTTTAGAGTGCCTATGTATTTGCCGAACAGTGTTAGTACCAAAGCCTCCTGCGGCTTTAACACCTTTAAGCCCATAAGGGGCAGCCAGCCGATTGATACTATTATTATACTTACAATAAACAATAGCGGTGATTTACCGTCATCCATCATTATCCCGCCGAATATCGTCCCGATTATAGCGGCAATGTAAATTATAATAATAAGTACAAGTGCAAAAAAGCCTTTTTTCTTGTTCTGTAAAATCTTCTCCTGCATAATTCTTACCTTAAAGATACCGTTTGATTTTGCCCTGTGCGGCTCGGTATCCTCCTTTCCCGGTGCATCACATAAAGATATTTCTGTGATATCAAAATAATATCACAGAAGGGTTTGTTTGTCAATATATAGATGTAAATTTTTTGCATTTTGCGAGTGCGGTATAATTTTTATGATGCAAATAAAACTTCTTTTTGCAATTTAAACTTAAAAAATACAAAAAAGGATTAAAAAACACCTAAAAAGTTCAAAAAAAGCAAAAAAAGACTTTACAATTTTACTTAAAATGCTATAATTATAATGTATAACTACAGATTATTTACGTTTAAATAGACAAGGAATATATGGGAATGTAAAGGAATGAGTGCTATGAGAAAGAATAAAATCGTACTGACTATTTGCGGAATGGAGTTTTCTATACTGTCTGATGACGATATAGATTACGTAAAAGCCACAGGACGTGAGGTCGATGAAAAAATCAAAGCTCTGATAGACGACAACAACAGGCTTTCGGTTGCTATGGCTGCCATTGTTGCCGCTCTTGATTACTGCGACGAGCTACAGAAGAATAACACGTCTATTGACAATTTGCGTGCGGAAATCAAACAGTATCTTGAGGAAAGCGCAGAGTACAGAAAGGACGCCGAGGACGCCAGACGTGAGGTTGAAAGACTTAAGCGTGAGATACAGGTACTCAGGCAGCGTATAGGCGAAAAGGACACTCGCAAAACGAGCGCTCAGGCGGCTCAGCTGCCTACGCCTCCCGCAATAAGCAATGTGCCGAAAGCTACAAATGCTGCAGCTAACGAATATAAGACGCTTGACGGCGTGCGTCAGCCTGCACCCGCACCGGCACAGCACGTAACCTCCACGGGACGCAAGCCGCGCCTGTACGGCAAGGACGCATATGCCGAAAGTGCAGATGTTACCCAGGAGATAATGAAATTCTTTGGTGAAAGTGAAGATGAAAACTGAGATATTGGCACCTGCCGGATCTATAGAGTCGATATATCCGGCGGTAAGAATGGGAGCGGATGCGGTATACATCGGCTCCAAGCTGTTCAGCGCACGTAAGGGCGCGGTAAATTTTTCCGAAGAAGAGCTTAAATGTGCTGTTGATTACTGCCATGCACATGATGTAAAGGTGTATCTGACGCTTAACACAACATTGCATGATAGTGAGCTTGAAGAAGCGGAACAGCTTATAAAAAGAATATCGCTGTTAAATACAGATGCCGTTATTGTACAGGATATGGGTGTGGCGGAGCTTATAAAACAGATTTCACCACAGCTTAGATTGCACGCATCAACACAAATGACAGTTCACACGCCGGCAGGAGCAAAAGCTTTGTATTCTGCCGGCTTTTCTCGCATTGTTCTTGCAAGAGAGCTTACAAAAGCCGAAATAAAGGAAATAATAGACTCATGCCCGATAGAAACAGAGGTTTTTGTACACGGTGCATTGTGTATGTGCGTATCGGGTCAATGCTACTTCAGCGCAATGCTCGGCTCACGCAGCGGAAACAGGGGTCAGTGCGCTCAGCCGTGCAGATTGCCCTTTGGTGTAAACGGAATAGCCGGAAACGCTTTGAGCTTAAAGGATAATTCTCTTATAGAGCATATAGGCGAGCTTGCCGGAATGGGGGTCACTTCACTGAAAATTGAGGGTAGAATGAAGCGGCCCGAATATGTTGCGGCGGCGGTAAATGCCTGTCGTATTGCGCTTGACACAGGTGTGGCGGATATTGAAACACTGGGTGAGCTGGAATCGGTTTTTTCTCGTCAGGGATTTACCGACGGGTATTTTGCAGACAGACGAGGCAGAGAAATGTTCGGAGTACGCACAAAGGACGATGTGACTGCGGCAACGGAAAAGGTATTCTCGGCGATAAGGCAGAAATATAAAGATGAACAGCCGAAAATTCCCGTGAATATGGCTTTGAGCATTCGCACAGGGGAACGGATTTATCTGTCTGTAAGCGATGAATCGGGCAATACGGCTACGGCTTACGGTGAAATTCCGCAGGAGGCAATCAATGTTCCGATAAACGAACAAAAATGCCGTCAATCGCTTGAAAAGACGGGTGGAACGCCTTACTTTAGTAAAACGGTAAACGTTGAATTGGACGATAACCTTTCCGTACCTGCGTCACAGCTCAATAAATTAAGACGTGAAGCACTGGAGCTTCTTACAGAAAAAAGGACGAAAAGAATACCGCTTGTTATCAATGATTACAAATTGCCGGAACGGAAATTGCATACTGCACAAAACCCAGTACTCAGAGCCGTATTCAAGCACTCTGACGTACCTGATGAATTTGCTGTATGCGACCTTGCTTTTGTACCGTATTACACGCCCTGTAATAAACTCGGAGCATTGCAGGATAAGGGTATAAACGTTGGAATTGAAATACCGAGAGTTATATTCGGAGCAGAAAACGACGTGCGTAAAAAACTCAGTGAAGCACGTAATGCCGGCGTAAGTCACGTATTGGCACATACTCAGGATGCAATTCTGATAGCACAAGAGCTTGGCATGAAGGTACACGGCGGCTTTGGTTTGAATATAACCAATACGCTTTCCGCACAATGGGCGGCACAGAACAAGATTGAAGATATACAATTATCGTGTGAGCTTAACCTGAAACAGATTGAAGAAATTGGCGGAGATATAAAAAGGGGAGTTTGTGTATACGGTTATCTACCGCTGATGATATGCCGTAACTGCCCGGCAAAATATGCAGGATTTGATTGCAAATCCTGCAAAAAGCAATCTTATTTGACTGACAGAAAGGATATAAAGCAAAGATTGTTCTGTAACGGAATAACTACCGAAGTGTTAAATGCTGTGCCTACCGTTATGACAGATAGATTGAACGAAATTAAAAATGTAGATTTCCACATAATGGAGTTCTATGTTGAAAACCATGTTGAAATCGTTAAAAAACTCAGGCAGTATCAAGAAAAAATAAATGTCGAAGCAAATTATACAAGAGGTCTTTATTATCGCGGCGTGCTGTAAAGTGTTACTTTTTAAAGCTTTATGTATGTTAAAAACTTATTTGTGCCGCTGTAATTTTTTATGAATATGTTGATAACTATGTGAAAGTTGTTAAACGGAAAATTGCGAAAAATTACAAAAACAGTTTTACATTAAAAGTATTTGAAAATTTTTGCCGCAATTTGTCCAAAATCCAAATTGTAATCATCAAAAAGGTTGCAGATTCAGCAGACAGGTGATATTGACTTTTTAGTATTAGCTGTGCAAAAGAATTTGAAAAACTTTAAAGTCGTGCTTGACCTGCATGGTTTAAAATTGACGTTTAATGCCAAAATTTGTTATATTAATTACTATAGGGCGTACAGACCTTAAAAATTGCATTTTGTTATTTGGCAGAAATACTAAAAAAATACGTAAAATTGCTTAAAATTTGCTCTATTTTGAGATATTGAAAAAGTTGGTAAATTTTTAGTTGTGTATTGGCATGATTAGGGGTATAATATTAGAGCATAATAACTTAAAAAAGACTATAAGCAGAGGAATAACCTGCCATATAAAATCAGGCAGAGAAAAAGTTGCCCAAGCTGAAAAGTCATTGATATAGTATTACAAGCAATCTCGAAGGGAGTATAATAAAATGTTTTCAAAGGATATAGGAATTGATTTAGGAACAGCCAATACATTGGTGTTTATGAAGGGTAAGGGCATAGTAATGCGTGAGCCGAGCGTTGTTGCCGTTGATGTTCGTACCGATACGGTGCTTGCGGTAGGCGCACAGGCAAAAGAGATGATAGGCCGTACACCGGGCTCAATAGTAGCGGTAAGACCTCTTAAGGACGGCGTTATCGCAGATTTTGACATAACCTCTACAATGCTTAAGCATTTTATACGTAAAGCAGTTAAATCCAATATGTTCAGCAAGCCAAAGGTAGTAGTATGCATACCGTCCGGCGTTACAGAGGTTGAAAGACGTGCCGTTGAAGATGCGGCAGGACAGGCAGGCGCAAAGGACGTTGAGCTTATTGAGGAGCCGATGGCAGCAGCCATAGGCGCAGGACTGCCGGTTGCGGAGCCTACCGGAAGCATGGTGGTAGACATCGGCGGCGGAACAAGCGAAGTGGCCGTTATATCTTTGGGCGATATAGTAACCGCCTGTTCTGTAAGAGTTGCAGGCGACCGCTTTGACGAAGCCATAATCTCTTATGTTAAAAAGAAATTTAACCTTCTTATCGGTGAAAGAACCGCTGAGGATATAAAGATAAGAATCGGCTCTGCTTATCCGTATGAAGATGAGGGAGAAATGGAGATAAAGGGACGTAACCTTATTGACGGTTTGCCCAAGAACGTAATTATTACTGCAAGCGAGGTAAGAGATGCTTTGGCAGATCCGCTTGCTACAATAATCGAAGCCGTAAAAAGTACGCTTGAAAAAACTCCTCCGGAGCTTGCGGCTGATATTATCGATCATGGCATCATGCTCACGGGCGGCGGCGCTCTGTTGAGAGGTCTTGACCTTTTGGTTGCCAAGGAAACAAGTATGCCTGTTCATGTAGCCGAACGTCCGCTGGATTGCGTTGTTGACGGTACCGGCAAGCGCCTTGAGATAACGATGCCGTCAGAGTATTATAAAACGAGAAAGAGATAATACGCTGTGCAAATTCTGATTGCATATGCGGATTGAAGGGTATAGAGCCTTGATTTGTATATGCCTGCGAAATGAATAATATATTTATGGCGAATGCGGCGGCGGAGGGAAACCCTTTGCCGCCTTTTTATGCAAGGATGCGAACGTCGCAAGGCTGACGCCTTGTAGAATGATAAAGAAGTGTTGCAAAAATCAGACCGCAAAGGCTGGATGTATTTTCATAGGGTTTTAATATACATCTGCCTCGATTTCCTGATGTCTGCCGGAGCGTCTGCACACTGGGCCAGACGTTGTACGGCTGAGCTTGTATTGCAAAATTATATTTGCAAATATAAGTCTGTTTTCAATCGGGAATTAGTATTAATGCAAATAGACGCTTCATTTTTTATGACTAAATTTGTATTCGGAAAGAAATATTTTTCATTTACTTATTACGCAACGTCGATGTGTGCTTTGCACTGCACCGCACCACTGCATGGAGGTAATATATGAAGAACTTTTTTACAAGTAAAAGCTTTAAAATAACAGCGGCGGTATTTTTCATAATGTTTGGACTTATACTGTATTCCGCCAGTACTGGCGGCAGCTTTTTTTCAAAAGCGGTCAATTTTATAACAACTCCCCTGCACCAGATAACCGCAGGTGCGACCAACGCAATAGAGGACGCTACCGGATTGCAAAAAAGTAAAGATGAGCTGATAGAGGAGAATAAAAAGCTTAAAGAGCAGGTACAGCAGCTATCTACAATACTTGTGGACTATTATGACATAAAGACCGAAAACGAACAGTTTATGAAGTACTTTCAGATACAAAAGACCAAGCCTGAATACAGCCTTATGCCTGCTACGGTAATAGTGCGTGACCCTTCCGATAACTTTTACGGCTGTACCTTAGACAAGGGCTCGCTCAACGGCGTTGAGGTCAATGATGCCGTAGTTACCGAAAGCGGACTTATCGGCTGGGTTTATCAGGTGGAGCCTACAAGCTGTAAGATAAAAACCATTCTCAGTCCGGACGCAAAGGTAGGCGCACTTGATAAGCCGTCAAAGGACAGCGGTATAATATCCGGCGGCGCAGAGCTTGCAGATGAGAACCAGACGAGATTGACGGTAATATCCGAGCAAAACAACATAAAGCCGGGTGACCTGATAGTTACATCGGGCATTGGCGGGGTATATCCGGGGGACCTTATTGTAGGAACGGTAAAGGGCTTGAAGTATGATTCTTTTGACGCATCTTTATATGCTGTAATAGAGCCGTATGAGGATATACGCAACGTTACCGAGGTGGTCATTATTACGGAGTTTACGGAAAAGAGCATCATATCTGTAAAGGATGAAGGCGGCAATGAATCGAACACAACGAAACCAAAGACAGAGAACTAAACCCATAGGCGGTACTACGGCGAGCAAGGACTACGGTACTTCGTACAGCCGTAAATATACAGTTGTACGCTGGCTTGTGTTTATGGCGGAGATAATACTTATTTCCGTTATACAGGGTACACCGGGAATGCTCCCGAATCTGCACGGGGAAAGACCGATTCTGCTTATTGCCGTTGCTGTTACTATAGCGGTGTTCTCAAGCGAGATGTCCGGTATGGTATTCGCCATGATTTGCGGATTGATGATAGATGTGTCATCGAGCAATATATTAGGCTTTTATGCAATGATGCTGGTTGTATTCGGCTTTTTGGCGGGATATATGGCTGTAAACTATATAAAAACCAACATTATTACAGCTATGTTTTGGATGACGCTTGCAGTACCGCTTATACTGTATCTGCATTTTGTGTTTTTTTACAGAATACAGCATTTTGGCGCCGAAAAGGACTTTTTTGTGGCGCACTATTTACCCAGAATGCTATACACATGGGCTGTGACGCCGATATTCTATTTTATAAACAGGGCAATATCTAAAATAGGGCCTAAGGACTGACATATTGGCGGTGTTATTTAAATTTGAGGGGGCGAGAGCTGTGAATGAGAATAAATTTGACGGTATAAGCGTATTTAGAATAGCCACTTGTATAATACTTACGGTTATTATATTTTTCGGCTTTGTAATAAGGCTGTTCAACTGGCAGATAGTTGACGGCTCGGAGTATGCCAAAACCGTGGTGGATACCTCAAAGTACAAAATTGAAACAGCAGCGGTAAGGGGAGAGATTCTTGACAGCAAGGGTACCGATCTTGCCGTTAATGTTACGGGATATAAAATAGTAATTGAAAAGCTTTATATGGAGAAAAATTCGGAAAACGATATAATCTCGGCATTGATTGACCTTATGACGGAAAAGAACGAGAAGTGGATTGACGTTCTTCCGATAACAATAGATAAAAACGGAGATTATCAGTTTATTAAAAACAAGGAGTCGGAAATAGCTACATTAAAAAGTAAAGCCATACTGAATTTAAACGGCTATGCTACCGCTCAGGACTGTATGTCGTGGCTTGTGGAAAGATATAAAATAAGCGGCGATTACTCAAAGGAAAAAATGCGTTCCATGATAAGTGTAAGATACAACATGGAAAAAAGCGGATTCAGCATGACGACGGTGTATACTTTTGCTGAAGGAATAAGTCAGGATATGGTTGCCGTAATATCCGAAAATTTCCAGAATATTCCCGGCGTTAAGGTGGAAACCACAAGCATCAGAACAAATCCGAACAGTACGCTTATGCCGCATATCGTGGGGTATGTGGCGGCGATAAGTAAAGAGGAGTATGATGAGAAAAAGGATGATGGCTATAAGCTTAACGATAAAATAGGCAAGAGCGGAATAGAGAGCGGCATGGAATCCTACCTTAGAGGAAATACCGGCATAAAAGAGGTTGAGCGCGCCGATGACGGCAATATTGTGGGCGAAGAGATACTCAGAAAAGCGGAGCCCGGAAATACGCTTTATCTCACTATAGATTCCAACCTGCAAAGAACAGTAAACAGCATTCTTGCCAAAAATGTGCGTGCCGCACAGGAGGAGGGCAAGGCTCTTGCCGCACAGAGTACGGAAGCTGTTAAAAAATTCGGTCAGGATTGTACATCCGGCGCAGTAGTGGTGCTGAACGTAAAGGATTTTTCAGTGCTTGCGGCTTCAACTTATCCAAGCTTTGACTTGACAAGATATCTTGATGATTACGATTATTATTTAAAGGTAAATTCAAATGCGGCGGCTCCGTTGTATAACAAGGCTTTCAACGGAATATATATGCCGGGCTCTATTTTTAAGCCTTGCGTTGCGGCTGCTGCTCTTGAAGAGGGAGTTATAACTCAGGATACCTACATTTATTGCAGTATGTACTATAATTACTACAAAAACTATACATTGAGGTGTATGGGATGGCACGGAAGTATAAATGCACATACCGCCATCTCTAAATCATGCAACTACTATTTTGCAGAGGTTGGCAGACTTTTGGGCATTAAGACGCTGAATTTGTATGCGGAACGCTTTGGGCTTGGAGTAAAAACAGGCATTGAGGTGTATGAATCCGGCGGTATTCTTGCGTTTAGAGATAGCACGGAATGGTTCGACGGCAATACCTCTCAGGCGGCAATAGGTCAATCCGACAATGCCTTTACACCGCTTCAGCTTGCAACATATACGGCTACTATAGCAAATGACGGAAAAAGAATGAAAACACATCTTGTCAAAAAGGTGGTAGACTATGCCAGAGAAAACACCGTGTATGAGAATAATGTAAAAAATGCACAGCTTGAAAGCACGTGCGGAGTATCAAAGGCAAACCTTGACTATGTTCGCGATGCAATGAGAAGCGTTGCCCGTGAAGGTACGGCAAGTTCGGTATTCGGCAGCTACCCCATAGAGATAGCCGCAAAAACAGGTACGGCGGAAAACCAAGGCTCCGACCACGTTACGTTTATAGGCTATGCGCCCTACGATAAGCCGGAAATAGCTATTGCGGTAGTAGTGGAGCATGGCGCAAGAAGCAAGTATTCTTTAGGCATAGCAAAAGAGGTTTTTGACTACTATTTCAGCGATAGAATAAGAGCCATACAAGCGCAAAGAAACAGCTATTAAAGGATAAGCCTATGCGTATTGACGCATTATACAATATTATATGCACATTTCAAAGGGCTTTTACGTTATTGTTTTATAACGTAAAAGCTCGTTGAAATTTATTACGCAGTGCGTTTATTTGTGCAAAATAGCCAAAATTTCAGTTTTGTTTAGAGAAGTACTTACAAATATATAAATAAACTTTGACAAATTACAGTTTTTGTGATAATATTTATTATGAGGTTGAATTTATGAGTAAGGTAATCGCAGTAACATCCGGCAAGGGTGGAACAGGAAAATCTACAATAGCAACAGGGTTAGCCGTGTCACTTATCAACAGAGGCAATACTGTGTTGATAATAGATTGTGATGCCGGTATGCGTAGCCTTGACATATTGCTGGGCGTAAGCGAGCAGGTGGTATTTGATATATCGGACGTTGTAAGAGGCTTTTGTACAATAGACAATGCAGTGTACAAATGCCCTCAGGACAATAAGCTGTACCTGATACCCGCACCGCATAATGCGGATGAAACACTTAGCCCGGAGATATTTAAAAAAGCCGTTCAGGTGCTTAAAAGGCGGTTTGACTATGTTATAGTGGATGCACCTGCCGGAATAGGGCTTGGCTTTGAAACTGCGGTTGCGCCTGCCGATTTGGTGTTGGTTATTGCCAATACCGAGCCTACAAGCCTGAGGGGCTGCGGCAATGTGAGAGTCAGGTTAGGTGAGCTGAATAAGAATAAAATGAGGCTTATCATTAATAAATTTAATTACAGAGATTTTAAAAATGAGGCTATTTATTATAACCTTGATGAAATTATAGACATAGCAGGTATACAGCTTTTGGGCATTGTACCTGAAGACAAGTATTTTGCGGCTATAACCCAGCGAGGAGAACTTATAGAGGATGTTACCGACGCTGTAAAGGCTCTTGATTGCATAGCGGCACGTATAGAGGGTGAAAGTGTACCGCTTTCGGTAATCTGACGGAGAATACAATACGTATAAGAATGCGTTTTAATAAAGGGAGGAAAAAGTATGAATATCGCTATAATCGCACACGACGCCAAAAAGGAGCTTATGGTACAATTTTGTATTGCATATTGCGGAATTTTGAGCAGACATACTTTGTGCTCAACGGGTACAACGGGTAAGATGGTCAGCGAGGCTACAGGGCTTACCATACAAAGATTTTTAAGCGGCGCACAGGGCGGAGATCAGCAGATTGCCGCACGTATTGCCTGTAATGAGATTGATATGCTCCTGCTGTTCAGAGATCCGCTTACAGCTAAGCCGAGTGAGCCGAACGATATGAATCTTTTGCGCCTTTGCGATATGCATACCATACCTGTTGCCACAAATATAGCAACGGCAGAGGTGCTTATACACGGCTTGGAGCGCGGCGACCTGGATTGGAGAAATATCGTTACAAGATAAAATCGTATAATAATGTATTTGTATATATGCGAAATATTCCGTATAATCATACAGACAGTATGCGTTTGTCTATATGATTATACGGAATTTTATCAATCGGGCGGATGGCATTTGCACCCATGTCACAGGATGAGTTATTACAAATTTTGATTTAATTTCCTGTGGATTGGTTTTTATATTGCTCTATCAGTCAGCTTACGCTGAAAGCTCCCTCAAAAGAGGGTTTTTATCGCCGTATTCTTTGAAGGTGCGGATATCCGGTGGACATCTATGCCAAAGGCAAGCATCTGCCGAGCCGGAAAACAGAAAAAAGTCAGCAAAGCCGTCTGATAGGATTTTTAAAACCGCAGGCGTAAGTATGAGAGATTGTGACACACTCTCAACTGCACAAGTGTGGCACATTCGCTTACACGGCAGAGCCGGCTTATGCATTTAGATTAAATTACAAAGATTTACAAAATGAAAGGAATATATATATGTCACTTATCACTAAAGCAGTAAGAGGAACTCAGGACGTATTACCGAGCGAATCATATAAATGGCAGTATTTGGAGAGAACGCTGATTGAGTATTCCAAAAAATACGGATTTAAAGAAATGCGCACTCCTGTGTTTGAGCATACCGAGCTGTTCCAGAGGGGTGTGGGGGAAACCACCGACGTAGTGCAAAAGGAAATGTACACGTTTACCACAAAAGGCGACAGCTCTATAACTCTGCGCCCGGAGGGTACGGCAGGTGCGGCAAGAGCTATGCTGGAACACGCACTGTATAATCAGGGCTTGCCGATAAAGGTGAGTTATCTTACATCATGCTACAGATACGAAAAACCGCAGGCCGGCAGACTACGTGAGTTCCACCAGTTCGGTATGGAGGTATACGGGGCGGAAGCACCGCAGGCCGACGCCGAGCTTATTGTAATGACGGGCGGTATGTTTAAAAGGTTGGGGCTGAAAAATGTTCAGCTTGAAATAAACTCTATCGGTTGCGGTAACTGCCGTAAGCATTATCATGCGGCATTAAAAGAGTATTTTAACGGCTATAGAGAACAGCTCTGTGAAACCTGTCAATCAAGGCTTGACAAAAATCCTATGAGAATACTCGACTGCAAAAGCCCAGTTTGCTCGGCAATAGCGGAAAATGCTCCGAAGATACTCGACTTTCTGTGTGATGAATGTAAAACACACTTTGAAAGCGTAAAGAGCTATCTGGATATAATGGGTATAGAATACACGGTCAATCCCAAAATTGTAAGAGGTCTTGACTACTATACAAAGACGGTGTTTGAGTTTATTACAAAAGAGCTTGGCGCACAGGGTACGATATGCGGCGGCGGCCGCTATGACGGACTGATTGAGGAGCTTGGCGGAAAAAGTATGCCGTCGCTTGGGCTTGCGATAGGTCTTGAGCGTGTACTTATGCTTATGGATACTCAAAAAGTCAATATACCCGATGATAAAGCCTGTGAGCTGTTTATAGCGTATATCGGAGAAAACGCAAAAAAGAAGGCCTTTGCACTTGCAGAGGCCGTTAGAAACGAAGATATATATGCCGAAATGAGCGTATCTGAGAAAAGCTTAAAGGCACAAATGAAATACGCCGATAAAATCGGCGCAAAGTATACAATAGTCTTGGGCGATGATGAGATAACCGCAAATAAGGCGAAAATCAAGAATATGAACACCGGCGAAGCAGAGGAAATCTCGCTGGACGCCGAAATAATCAAGAATATGCTCTAAGACAATTCAGAAGAAATATCTTATGATGAGGAAGAAATCAAGGATATGTCCTTGGATGAAGAGAAGGAAATCTCATCTGACAGTAAGACACATGAAGAATTTTTGGACGATTTTTTAATTAAGCCTTAAAATATTACTACACCTATTCACTATTTATTTTCTTACAAATTCTAACTTTATTTTCTGCGGAGGAGTTTATTGTGCGCCCTCTCAGTCACCTATGGTGACAGCTCTCCCAGAGTGAGAGCCAAG
>CADBRB010000178.1 GCA_902796955.1 uncultured Ruminococcus sp. | reverse complement strand
ATTGCCGCCGTTATTGCCGCCGTTATTGCCGCTGTTGCCGTTATTAAAACCGTCATTGCTTTCGGTTTTGCCGATAATATTCGGGGTGTATTCTTCAAGTTCAAGAGTGAGCGTGCCTGTCTGACGACGTCTTACAACGGTAACTTCTATTTTATCGCCCACCTTATGGTTTTCAAGAATCTTATCTATATCATCGGAGGATGATACCTCTTTACCGTCAAAGGTCTTGATGTAATCGCCGGATTTGAAGCCTGCCTCAGCCGCATTAGAGCCGTTTGTTACGCTGTAAACGTAAACTCCCGTGTCTGATACGCCGTACATCCATGCCATTTGTGACGATGTAACGTCGAGCAGTGTCATTCCCATTTCTATTCTGCCAGTTACATAACCTACTGTCTTTAAATCACCCAGTATATCGAGTACATCATTTATCGGGATTGCAAAGCCAAGACCCTCTACGTCTGTACCGCTTGATTTTGCAACAATAATACCTATCAGATTGCCTCTGCCGTCAAACAGTCCGCCGCCTGAGTTGCCGGGATTTATAGCGGCATTTGTTTGCAAAAGGTTCATTGTTTGGTCCTCTACTACTATATCTCTGTTAAGGGCGCTGACAATACCGTCTGTAACTGTTCCGCCGAGTTGTCCGAGCGGATTGCCTATTACTACTGTCATATCTCCTACATGTATTTTATCGGAATCGCCGAATACGGCAGTTGTCAAATCCTTTGCATCTATTTTTAACAGTGCTATGTCAATTATGGAATCCTTGCCCTGTATGGTTGCGTCATATGACTTGCCGTCACGCAGTGTAACGCTGATATTCTGTGCGCCGTCTATAACGTGATTGTTGGTAATAATGTAGCCGTCCTCAGATATAATAACGCCGCTGCCGGCTCCTTCGGCTATATACTGCTGAGAAAATCTGCCCGTAACTACGGACTCTGTTGTTATCTCAACAACACTGTCCGCCACCATATCGGTAATTTCAGCAACACTTAAGTTATTCTTTTGCTTTACTTCGCCGTCCGGAGCATTATCCTCAACCTTTTTGATATTCAAGTCACCATCAACTCTGGTGTTTACGGTCTTTGTGGTGCCGTTGTTTGAACCGTACTTGACAGCCATCATTCCTCCACCGAAGCCAAGTACACCGGAGCAAATAAATCCAAGTATAATGAGTACAGCTATTGCCGCTTTACCAAGACCTTTTTTCTGCTTTTTAGGCGTGCTTTCCTTAGATACCTTTTCCGGCTGTGCATCTGTATGCGTACTTTGAGACTGTACGCTTTGGATACCTGCCGCCGGAGCCTGATATACGGGCTGCTGTTGATATGTTTGCGGCTGTGCGTACATCATCGGTGGTTGATACGGCTGTGGTGCAAACGCCGGCTTTGGAGAAACACCGACTACAGGGTTTACGTAAATCGGCTGTTGCGGCTGATAGAACTGCTGTGCCGCCTGTGGCTGTACATATACAGGCTGCTCCTGTGCGGGTGCGGGCTGTTCTATAGCAACAGGCTGTTCTTGCACAGCTACGCCTTGCTCAGCTTCCGCTTCTGCTTTGGCTTCCTGCTCAGCTTCTGCGCTGGGTTCCTGCGGAGCTGACTCTTCTGCAACGTAAACCGGCTGTTCCGGAGTAACGGCTTGCGCAACAACCGGCTGTTCGGCAGGCTCTGCAACAATCGGCTGAGGCTGTGCTGTGGCTGTTGTCACTTCTTCATTTGCCGTTTTGATTTCATTTTCAATATTATTAACTGTGTTTTCAAATTTATCTGACATAATCTATCTTCCTTTCTGCTGTAAATCGTCTTTTCTTTTTGTTTATGTCACTTAAAATTCAGCAAATTTTCTTGTCTTTTCATTTGCTACGGTTACATAATATCAGCATTTGTTGTATTTATTTTTACGTTTAAATTAAATAACGCTAAAATAAATTTTAATAAATTATGAACTGTATTAACGCTGTCCATTCTTCTGTGGAGGCTCTATTCCAAAATAGGATTGCTATGCCCTATTATATAGATTTTATCGGTAATTAAGGTGTATCAAATTCTTAAATTCTCCTTAAAAAAAGGTCACTGTCAAAAAAACAGTTAAAATGTTATTAATAAATCGTTAATTTATGAACAGACCAACGGAATATTTTTTAAAATTACTATCATTTTTGTTAAAAAGTTTTTTACATTTGTTTACTCTTTATAAATTTAAATGTACTTTAAGCCAAAAACATACAATTAAAAGCAAAAAGGGCGGCAATCCAAAGCTTTGCGGAAATGCCGTCCGTAGTATATTATTCTTCCATTTGCTTACCGAGGAAAGCCGCCGCTGTCTGTGCAAGCTTTATTTCAGCATCGCCGGGCACTGTCATTTTCTCTCCGCATAGCATGATAACCGCACCCGTAACATCACCAGATGCTATTATGGGATACATAAGTGCGGCGGCGTGTTCCATACCCTCTACTGGCTGTACCTCGCCTATATCTCCTGCATGGGCCGCAAAGCTTCGGCGTGTTTCCATAAGCTCCTCCATAACCGGGTTTATGCGTCTTTCCAAAAACTCTCTTTTTGATACGCCTGCCGCCGCAATTATGTGATCTCTGTCGCTTATGAGTGTGGGCAAACCCGATATTCTTGCAAGCACCTCGGCATACTGTGTTGCAAATGCCGACATTTCCCCTACAGGAGAGTATTTTTTAAATATTACTTCGCCGTCAGTGTCGGTATAAATTTCAAGTGGGTCGCCCTCTCTTATTCGCAGTGTTCTGCGTATTTCTTTAGGTATGACCACCCTGCCCAAGTCGTCAATCCTTCTCACAATCCCTGTTGCTTTCATGTTATATAAACTCCCTTATTTGTAAAAATTCGTTTGCAATGATATTGTTTGCTAACTCACTGAATTTATGCGAAGTGTACAATGTCAAAATTTATCAATT
>CADBRB010000177.1 GCA_902796955.1 uncultured Ruminococcus sp. | reverse complement strand
CTTCATTGTCGGGAACAAAAGTACGTCGCGAATAGCGGCAGAGTCAGTCAGCAGCATAACCATTCTGTCTATGCCGAAGCCTATACCGCCTGTGGGCGGCATACCTATTTCAAGTGCATTCATAAAGTCCTCGTCGGTTGTGTTGGCTTCCTCGTCACCTTGAGCCAGCATTTCCTCCTGTGCTTTAAAGCGTTCACGCTGGTCTATCGGGTCGTTAAGCTCCGAGTAGGCGTTTGCAATTTCCCAGCCGTTCATAAAGAACTCAAAACGCTCAACATAGTCGGGATTATCGGGCTTCTTTTTTGTCAGCGGAGAAATTTCTATCGGGTGATCCATAACAAATGTTGGCTGTACCATATGCTCCTCTGCAAACTCCTCAAAGAACAGGTTCAAAATATCGCCCTTCTTATGGCGTGCCTCAAACTCTATATTATGCGCCTTTGCAACTTCCTTTGCTTCTTCGTCGGTTTTAATCTCGTTAAAATCCACACCGGAATACTTCTTTACTGCATCAAGCATGGTAATGCGCTCAAACGGCTTGCCCAGATCCATTTCGATACCGTTGTAGCTGATAACTGTAGTGCCGAGTACCTCCTGTGCAACATGACGGTACAGATTCTCTGTCAAATCCATCATACCGTGATAATCGGTATATGCCTGATACAGCTCCATAAGTGTAAATTCGGGATTATGACGTGTGTCAACACCCTCATTGCGGAAAACTCTGCCTATTTCATAAACACGCTCCAAGCCGCCTACGATAAGACGCTTTAAGTAAAGCTCAAGTGATATACGCAGTTTTAAATCCTCATCAAGCGCATTAAAGTGTGTCATAAACGGACGAGCCGCCGCACCGCCTGCATTTGCAACCAGCATTGGAGTTTCAACCTCCATAAAGCCCTGACCGTCCAGATAGCGGCGAATACTGCTTAAAATCTTAGAACGCTTTACGAAGGTATCCTTTACCTCAGGATTCATAATCAAATCCACATAGCGCTGACGATAACGTGTATCTGTATTTGTCAAGCCGTGATACTTTTCCGGCAATGGCTTTAAAGACTTTGCAAGAAGCTTTATTTCCTCTGCATGTACGGAAATCTCGCCTCTGCGTGTACGGAAAACAAAGCCCTTTACGGAGATAATATCGCCTATATCCCAATCAGACATACCCCTGTACACGTCTTCGCCAACGTCGTTTATGCGGATATATACCTGCATACGTCCGTCTTTGTCATGTACATCTATAAAGGAGGCTTTGCCCATATCACGCCAGCTCATTATACGTCCGGCTATACATACTGTTTTATTCTCATATTCTTCAAAGTTGTTGATTATCGTGCCTGAGAGCGTATCTCTGTCGCACACTGTAATTTTAAACGGATCGTTGCCGCTCTCCTGCAAATGCTTAAGCTTATCTCTTCTGATTTGCAATATTTCGCTTAAATCCTGTTGTTCTTCTTCTACAGGTATGTTATTTTGCGTTGTGTTTTCGCTCATGTCGATTTCCCTTTATATCGTATCGGATTAAATCAGGTAAATCCTGACGGTGGTTATATTAGAAGATAAAACAGACTGACATTCGTTATATCTGCTATACATCACCGTAGTTTTACGTAAAGACTTGTCTGTTTTTCAATCAGAACACGGTAACAAGGGTACTCCCTTCTTAAATTATTATTTCCAGTATTTCATACTCCACTATACCGTTGGGTGTTTCAATATCCACAACATCGCCCACGGCATGACCTATAAGTCCCTTACCTACGGGGGATTCATCGGAAATCCTGCCGTTGAGCGGGTCAGCCTCGTTAGAGCCTACTATTTGATATACGGTTTCTTCCTCATAGGTTCTGTCGTTTACTCTTACTTTTGAGCCGATGTGTACATGCTCTGCACTAAGCTCGCTTTCATCTATGATTTTAACGTTTTTGAGCATCGCTTCAAGAGTTGCGATTCTCGATTCGACCATAGCCTGGTCGTTTTTCGCTTCGTCATATTCGCTGTTTTCCGATAAGTCACCGAAAGAGAGGGCAACCTTTATTTTTTCGGCAATTTCTTTACGTTTGACCGATTTTAACTCGTCAAGCTCTTCTTCTAATTTCTTTAAACCTTCGTTTGTCAATAAAACCTGCTTTTGCAAGTGTATTTCCCCCTTTTTTATATAGGATTTTATCTTATTAATTATAGTCAAATTTAGCCTTTATGTCAAGTGCTTAAAATTAAGTTGTGACGTTGCGGCTTTAAGGCGGGCGGAGAAGCTCCGGCGGATGGCATCCGCTTGCATATCGCACACCGAGTTATTACAAACTTTGGCTTTATCTCCTGCGGCGGAGTGTAAAACTCCCTCAAAGAGGGAGCCCCCCAGCCTTCCTCTTTGAGGAAGGTGGCATCGCCTTTGGCGATGACGGAAGGAGTACAAACATTTTTCCACAATTTTCATGTTATTCTTGCAAAGTATGCATAGTTTGTATATAATTAACATATAAGCCGAAAGGGGTTGAAGTAATGG
>CADBRB010000176.1 GCA_902796955.1 uncultured Ruminococcus sp. | reverse complement strand
GAGAAACTACGGTATTCTCGACGGTATACCCGCAGTCAAGAAGATGTTTGCCGATGTTCTCGGCGTAAAGCCCGAAGAGGTCTTTGTAGGCGGCAACTCGAGCCTCAACATGATGTTCGACACGATCACCACATTTATGATAAAGGGCATCGCAGGCTGCGAACCCTGGTCGAAACAGGAAAAAGTGAAGTTCCTGTGCCCCGTACCGGGCTATGACCGTCATTTCGGCATTACCGAGTATTACGGCATAGAGATGGTGAATATCCCGACCGACGAGAACGGCCCCGATATGGATATTGTTGAAAAGCTCGTTGCGGAGGATGAAACAATAAAGGGAATCTGGTGCGTTCCCAAATATTCCAACCCTCAGGGCATAACGTATTCAGATGAAACAGTAAGGCGTTTTGCAAGGCTTAAGCCGGCGGCAAAGGATTTCAGAATAATGTGGGACAATGCGTACTGCATACACGATATAACGGATACCCCGGAGCAGCTTCTCAACCTTATGGACGAGTGCATAAAGAACGGCAATGAGGATTTGCCGATATTCTTTGCATCTACCTCAAAGATAACATTTCCCGGCTCCGGCGTTGCCGCAATGGGTGCTTCCGATGCAAACATGAAGGTATTCAAGCAGAGATACAAGTATCAAACGATAGGCTACGATAAGCTGAATATGCTTCGCCATGTTCATTTCTTCGGGGATTATGACGGGGTTTTAAAGCATATGCAAAGGCATAGAGAAATTCTTGAACCCAAATTTAAGGCTGTTGTAAGCAAGCTTAACGATATGCTGGGCGATAAGGGAATAGCGCAGTGGAACGAACCGAACGGCGGCTATTTTGTAAGCGTGGACGTTATGGACGGTTGCGCCGGAAGAATAGTTCAGCTGTGCAAGGAAGCCGGAGTAAAGCTTACGGGAGCGGGTGCAACCTTCCCGTACGGTAAAGACCCGAATGACAGAAACATAAGGCTTGCGCCTACATATCCATCTACCGACGAATTGAATCTTGCAATGGATTTGTTTTGCATATGCACGGCACTTGCCGCTGTTGAAAAATTGATTTTTGACGCAGAAAATGCGTGATTTATAGTGTTTTTACACAAACTTAATAAATTTTTGCTTAAAAATGCGGATTTTGCATTGACTTTTGCTGAAAAAAATATATAATTAGTCTTGATATGTCCTGTGCTGCCCCCAGGAGCAGTTACCGGCGTACATAAAATTCACCGTATTTGCCACTTTTGGTATACGTTTAAAGTCAAAATGGAATGTCTCCCTGTTTGATATGAAATCGGACAGGGCAGGCATGATTATGCTTTTATCGTGATGACGGTGATATAGACGCAAGGACTAAAAAAGAATGGAGGATTTTCGATGAAAAGAGTTTCAAAGCCGATTTTCCTCATCATAGCCGTTGTCATTATCGCATTGGCTTATTTGTCCGTTTTCGGTGTACAAACCTACAACGGTGATATTGCGATAACAAAAATCAAAGGTATCGGCGATATAAGATGGGGAATAGATATTAAGGGCGGTGTTGAAGCCACCTTTAAACCGGCTGGCGATGTTGAGGCTACCGATGATCAGATGGATTCTGCAAAGTCGATAATCGAAACACGTCTTATGTCAAACGGTGTTACAGACTATGAGCTCTACGCAGATTACGGCATTGACAGGATCATTGTTCGTTATCCGTGGAAAGAGGACGAAACAAATTTTGACCCTGAGGCAGCGGTGGACGAGCTTGCCGCTACTGCAATGCTTACCTTCCGCGAGGGTACGGAATATACCGAGGACGAAGTTGACGGTAACGGCAACGTTACTAAGGCCGGCAACGTTATACTCAGCGGTAAACACATTAAGAGTGCTTCTGCCGGCGTTACAACAACAGAAGACGGCACTACTCAAAATGTAGTTAATCTTGTTCTTACAGATGAAGGCAAGAAGCTTTTCAGCGATGCTACTGAAAGACTTGTGGGACAGACGATTTCAATTTGGATGGATAAAACAATGATATCTGCTCCTACGGTAAATCAGCATATAGAAAACGGTGAGGCTATAATTACAGGCGGCGGCTCAAACGGCTTTGAGATTGCAGATGCGGTAAGCCTTGCTACAAGAATCAACGCAGGTGCATTGCCGTTTGCTCTTGAAACCGTATCGTTCGGCTCCGTCAGCCCGACCCTCGGCTCTTCTTCACTTACGGCTATGGGATATGCGGCGGTTATCGCTCTTATCTTGATTTGCCTGCTTATGCTTATATTCTTCAGACTGCCCGGCTTTATTGCGATTATAGCTTTGCTGGGTCAGCTTGCACTCTCTGTTGCGGCTGTTTCCGGATTCTTCCCCAGCTTTAACAGCTTTACAATGACGCTCCCCGGTATTGCCGGTCTTATACTTTCAATCGGTATGGGCGTTGACGCAAACATTATAACGGCTGAGCGTATTAAAGAAGAAATGCGTGCCGGCAAGACGCTTGACGGTGCTATCCATAACGGAACAAAGAACAGTATATCTGCCATAGTTGACGGTAACATTACGGTTATAATCGTTGCGGTTATCCTTATACTTGTATTCGGACCGTTTAACATTCTTTCCGTAATATTCGGTTCATCAACAACAGGTACTATCTATTCATTTGGTTATACATTGCTTGTAGGCGTTGTAGCAAACTTTATTATGGGTGTTGCCGCAAGTAGATTAATGCTCAAGTCAATATCCGGCTTTAAGTTCCTACGCAAAAAATGGTTATACGGAGGTGCAGGAAAATGAAGAACAGACGTATAATTGATTTTGTAGGTCACAGCAAAATCTACTTTGGAATATCTGCGGCTATCATAATTATCGGTATTATATGCAACTTTATATTCGGCACAAAGCTTGATATAACCTTCTCCGGCGGTTCAATGGTAAAATATACCTACACAGGACAGGTTGACGAGCAGAAGCTGAAGGACACACTGCAAAAGGTAACGGAAGACGAGGTTACTTTCTCAATAAGCGAAAACCTTATTGCCGGCACAGAGTCATCTGCCGAGGGCTACCTTGTTACGGTGCAGTTCCCGGGTAACGATACAATAACAACAGATCAGCAGGCTACAATGACCGATGCTCTTGAAAAGACATTTAAGGATAATAACTTCCAGTACAGTGAGTCGAACTCGGTTGACGCAACAATGGGTTCAAAGTTCTTCCTCAAGTGCCTTATGGCAGTTGCCATAGCAAGTATTCTTATGGTGCTGTTTGTTACAATAAGATTTAAGAGAATCAGCGGTTTCTCGGCCGGTGTAACAGGTCTTATAGCATTGTTCCACGACGTTATAATCATCTACTTCATTTTCGTTATTTTCAGAATGCCTATAGACAGTAACTTTATTGCCGTTGTACTTATGATTTTAGGTTACTCGCTTAACGATACAATAGTTATCTACGACAGAGTAAGAGAAAATCAAAGACTTTGGGGTAAACGCAAAACTACTGCGGAAATCTTTAACCTCAGTGCTTCTCAAATGATAAAGAGAACATTGATGACGTCAATCACAACATTTATCGCAATCGCTACGGTATATGTAGTTGCTATAGTATTTAACCTTACCTCGGTACAGAGCTTCGCTCTTCCGATGATGTTCGGTATTATTTCCGGTGCATATTCATCAATCTGCATAGCAGGTCCGTTGTGGGTATTGTGGCAAAATAAAAAGGATGCTAACGGAACATCCAAAAAATAAAGAATAATTTAACAATTAATGGGGCTGTATCCGATTGGATACAGCCCCATGCTTTTTGACTAAAAAGGTACCTTTTACTTTAAATCAGTATTAATTGACCTGTTATTTTTTGTTCAATTCAACCAGCTTTACATTTTTAAAAAAGAACGGGCATACAAGATTTTGGAAATCCATAGGTAAAACCTGCTCGTCGTGAGTAATCGAAAACTCATATGTTATTTTGCCGTCGGTACCGAGTGACGTTGTGCTTACATAAGACATTTTTACGGTTCCGCTGAAATAGGTGCTTGTAATTTGATTAAAGTCATCAAGCGACAAATATTTCGCTTTTTCTGATGAAGTCTTACCTTGGCTAAGTACAAAAACCTTGTAACAATCGTCATTTTGTACATATTCAATCTTGTCAATGCTGAGAGTACAGCCCTCTTTTTCAAAAAATGTCGTTTTTTCTCCTGAATAATTCTCCATATCTACACGTAATAAAACAGAATCTTCAATTTCTTTTTCCGACACTGAAAAATCATCCTCATTGAAATAATCGGATTTATTGGTAAAAAAAGCAATTTTGCCGTCTAAATCCAAAAAGAAGAATAAGAATAAAATAAGTGCAACTCCTGCCAGCGATGCGCTTGTAATAATAATTTTTTTACGCATAAGTATCACCCTTTATTGATTTATATGTATTTATCTGAATTTCAGATTGTGTTTATGCAACTGCCGAATAACAGCTCCGTAAACAAAAATCGAGCATTAACATATTATTATAAACGAAGCCAAGTCTGCAATACTCATTAATTATAATACAGATTTTAACTACCGTCAATAGTTAGGTATGAAACGCAGGTTAAGGCGACCAACAGCTTTTATCTCCGATATCGCAAAAATAATTGATTATTGTATTGATACTTTTTAAAATTGGTGCTATAATTTATATGATTATGCATATGCGGCTAATTGTAATGCCGTAAAGAATTTTTATGGGGTGATATCAGGTGGTTGTGCTGGGCATAGATCCGGGATATGCGATAGTAGGCTACGGTGCAATAAGATTTCAGGGCGGGCAGTATAACCCGCTCGGCTTCGGCGCAATAATAACCGATGCGGATATGCCCTTTAATATGCGTCTTGAAAAGATTTTTAACAGAACAAACGAGATAATAAATGCGTGTAAGCCTGACGTTATGGCGATTGAAAAGCTGTATTTTCAGAATAACCAGAAAACAGCCATCTGTGTTGCTGAGGCGAGAGGCGTTATATTGCTTGCCGCCCAGCTTAACGGCGTAGAGGTTTGCGAATATACGCCGCTCCAGGTAAAACAGGCTGTGACGGGTTACGGTCAGGCTACAAAAAATCAAGTTATGGAGATGACCCGCAGGCTATTAAAGCTAAAGGAAGTGCCAAAGCCCGATGATACTGCAGATGCGCTGGCAATCGCCATTTGTCATACGCACGCACAGGGCAGTGGATTAAGGCAATTTATGATAAAAAGAGGTATAGGCTTATGATTTACAGTTTAAGAGGCAAACTCATACATTTGGAACAGGGCTTTTTTGTTATAGAATGCGGAGGAGTAGGATATAAGTGCCTTGCTACCTTTAATACACTTAAAAAACTGCCGCCCAGAGGCAACGAAACTACAGTATATACATATATGAATGTAAGGGAGGACGCTGTTGTACTGTTTGGCTTTACATCTCAGGAGGAGCTTAACTGCTTTAAACTGCTTACAAG
>CADBRB010000175.1 GCA_902796955.1 uncultured Ruminococcus sp. | reverse complement strand
GCCCTGCACGTTAGGGCTTCCCCTTAAAAATTCTCAAATGTCAGTGGATTTTTACAATTCACTGACCTTTTTCGCTAAATATCAGATTTTATGCGGTTCTTTACTGCGACAGACCCGATGTATGCGTGAATATTTTTACTTTTTCTCAAGTGTATTAAGACTTGAGGCTTTCAAATAAGCGTTTATAAAGCCGTCAATATCGCCGTCCATTACGGCATTGATATTGCCTGTTTCATAACCTGTGCGGTGATCCTTTGCCAGCGTATACGGCATAAATACATAAGACCTTATCTGAGAGCCCCATGCAATTTCCTTTTGAACGCCCTTGATATCCTCTATTTTATCGAGATGCTCACGCTCTTTTATCTCCATGAGCTTTGATATAAGCATTTTCATGGCTACATCCCTGTTCTGATACTGGCTTCGCTCAACCTGGCAGGCAACAACAATACCGGTAGGTATATGCGTAAGACGTACAGCCGATGAAGTTTTGTTTACCTTTTGTCCGCCTGCGCCGCTGGAACGGTAAACGTCCATTTTGATGTCGTCGGGATTTATCTGCACATTGATATCATCGTCCATTTCAGGCATTACTTCAAGTGAAGCAAAAGATGTGTGGCGTCTTCCGGAAGCATCAAACGGAGAAATTCTTACAAGACGATGTACTCCCGCTTCGCTCTTTGTGTAGCCGTATGCGTTGATGCCCTCAACAAGAATAACCGCACTTTTAAGACCTGCCTCGTCGCCCTCAAGATAATCAAGGAGCTTTACCTTGAAGTCATGTCTTTCAGCCCATCTGCAATACATTCTGTACAGCATTTCCGCCCAGTCCTGAGCCTCGGTTCCACCTGCTCCGGCATGGAATGTAAGTATTGCGTTCTTAGAATCGTATTCACCCGTAAGCAGAGTAGAAAGACGCTGCTGCTCTAAATTACTGCCTATTTTTTCAACTTCTGCCTTTGCTTCGTCATATACTGACAAATCCTCTTCTTCGTTAGCAAGCTCTATAAGAGCCATTGCATCGTCATACTGTGCAAGAAGCTTGTTATAGCTTTCAACTTTATTTTTAAGTGCGCTTGTTCTTTGCAAAACCTTTTGTGAATTTTCAAGGTCATCCCAAAAGCCCGGCTCTGCGGCACGCAGTTCAAGCTGAGCTATCTCGCTTTCCATAGCGGAAAGACCGAGAGCCTCTGCAAGGTCCTTTATATCAGGCTGCAGCCCTTCAAGCTGTAAACGAAGTTCCTCAAATTGTAACATGACCGTTCTTCCTTTCAAAATAAAATAGATAAAATCTACAGTAAATCTTATAAATTAAAATGTGAGCTTAAATTTTTGACAGCTTATCGCATAAAAACCCATTCTAAAAATATATTATAATGTATTTGGATAGAAATGTAAAGTATAAATTTATCTCTTGTCATTGAATAAGTATGAAGCGGCAAAAATATGAAAAATTCTTTAAATAGCTAAATTGACTTGTAAAAACGGGAATTTAATGGTATAATAAACCTAATATAGGATAAAATGCGTAATTATGGCTTGATTTTGCGTTTGAGATACTATCAATTATAGTTGCTGTTTGTGCCGATAGTTGACTTTAGACATACTGCAAATGCAAATTGATAGATGCTTTAGAAGGACATGGAAGGATTAAATATGATTTATAAGAGTAAAAAATGTGAAATATGCAAAGAAGAACTCACCGAGAATGATGATATAGTTGTTTGCCCAGAGTGCGGCGCACCGTATCACAGAGAGTGCTATGAAAAGATTGGAAATTGCGTTTATGCCGATAAACACGGAACAGACGAGCAATGGAAAGCGTCTGACGATAAAGCCGATGAAGCCGTTACATATAAATTTGACGGCGAAGATACGGACGTTAATGCGTCGGAAGATACTTTGCACAACACGGCTTCAGGTAAAAAGGTGTGTAAGGCTTGCGGCAATGTTCTCAGGGACAGTGCGCTCTTTTGCGACAGATGCGGCACACCTGTTGCTTACGGTGAGAATGCAGGCGAGTTCAATACCGATGAATTCGGTGCCGGTAAAATGATATATCCGCAGATAGAGCTTGTAGACCTTAACGAAGAGATGGAGGACGGCATTACGTTCAGGGAGGTATCCGATTACGTAAAGGTAAACAGACAGTATTATATGTTTGTCTTCTCCAGAATAAAAAGATTTAAACTCAGCAGGTTTAACTTTATGGCGTTTTTGTTTACCGGCGGTTGGATGATGTATAGAAAGCAATACGTCAAAGGAGCCGTAATTTCCGCAGTAATCTTCATTTTGATGCTGGCATCTGGATTTATATACAGCAGTTATTCTGCTCAGATACTTGCAGGTCTGCTGGAAAGCGCAGGAGTTGAAAATTTGACGGTAAGCAGTGTACAAACTCTATATCCGTATATCGAACAGCTTGCCAAAAAAGATCTTTCAATCCTGCTGTTACCGTATATTATCGAGCTTATAAGATTCGCTATAATGATAGCGGTGGGCATAAGAGCAAATAAATCCTATTTGAAGCATTGTGTCAAGCAGGTAAGGCGGATTAAGAAGAATGCCAAAACCGGAGAACAGGCTCAAACAGGAATAGACAACAGCGGCGGAGTGAATCCTGCGATAGCTATCTGCATGGCTGTATGCTATATGCTCATCAAATATCTGCCGCCGGTGCTTATGCAGTAAAAATGAGATTTTGCACACTGAATTTTAACAGTAAAGTTGATTTATACATTTAGAAAATAGAAAACAAAAAATTTATTAAAATCAAGGAGTGAGGTTGTGAAAATAACAAAAGCTGTTATACCGGCTGCAGGATTGGGCACAAGAGTGTTGCCGGCAACAAAAGCATTGCCAAAGGAAATGTACCCTATAGTGGACAAGCCCGCTATACAGTATATAGTTGAAGAGGCGGTTGCCTCAGGCATAACGGACATACTTATTATTCTCAACAGAGGCAAGGGTATAGTGGAAGATCATTTTGACAGATGCCCTGAGCTTGAGAATCACCTTCTTAGCAGGGGTAATCAAAAGGTTTATGACCAAATTACAAGCATTACCAAGCTTGCAAATATCCATTTTATACGTCAAAAGGAAACTAAGGGGCTTGGCCACGCAATCAGCTGTGCCAGAACATTTGTAGGCAACGAGCCGTTTGCCGTTATGTATGGCGACGATGTTATCATAGGCAAGATTCCTGCGCTATCCGAGCTGATAGCTCAATACGGGGTGTTCGGCAAGGGCGTTGTAGGCGTTAAGCCTGTAAGTGAGCAGGATATAGTCAAATATTGTTCACTGCAGGTGGAGAGGATTCACGATAATGTGTTTAAATGCACAGATATGATAGAGAAGCCCACGCCTGACAAAATAATGTCAAATTATTCCATTCTCGGCAGATGTGTATTGCCGCCGGAGATTTTCGGCATTTTAGAGCATACACAGCCGGGTGCAGGCAATGAAATCCAGCTCACCGATGCAATGCGTGAAATAGCGGTTACG
>CADBRB010000174.1 GCA_902796955.1 uncultured Ruminococcus sp. | reverse complement strand
ATATGCAAAAAGACCCACGTTTATATTATCTGCATGCTTTTGAGATTTATCCTTAAACTGCGTCATTCTTGAAAGCTCGCCGAACTGTGTATAGCAGTTGAGCAGCCATGCAAGCTCCGCATGAGTATGCACATGACTTTGTATAAAAAATATGCTTTTTTCAACATCTATGCCGCAGGCAAGCAACAGCGCATACGCCTCAAGTGTATTATGCCTGAACTTTGCAGGCTCCTGCCTTACGGTTATTGCGTGAAGGTCGGCAAGTGCATAAACACAATCAAACTCATCCTGCATTTTTACCCAGTTTTTAAGTGCGCCAAGATAGTTACCGAGCGTTATTGTGCCGCTCGGCTGTATTGCACTGAATATTATCTTCTTTTTCTCCTGCTGTACATTGTTTTCCATGTTGCCGGTTTCCTCTCGTTATTTAATTATCCTGTCCGCAACCTCTGCGAGAAGCTTTATACCTCTTTCAAGCTGTTCGTCGGTAGGTGTTGAAAAGTTGATTCTGAAGCACTGATTTTTCTCGTTTTCATCAGTTAAAAAGGCATTGCCCGGTACAACGCACACCTTATTTAATACCGCCTGCTTGCAAAAATCAGGCATATCTACGCCGTCCGGCAGCTTACACCATATGAAAAGTCCGCCCTCTATTTTATCATATGTAATCTTCGGAGCAAGGTGCTTATCAAGCAAATCCATGGCAAACTGAGCTTTCACTCTGTAAAGGCTTCTCAGCTTTGAAAGATGAGCGTCAAAATCATACTTTGATATAAACTCATATGCAAGCATCTGCGACCATATATTCGTATGCACATCCTCGCCCTGCTTACACACCACCATTTTTTGTACAACGGGCGCAGGGGCAACAGTCCAGCCGACACGTATTCCCGGGGAAATAACCTTTGAGAATGAACCTGCATATATTACTATACCGTCATCATCAAAAGATTTTATCGAAGGCAAATTCTCTCCGCTGTATCTCAAATCTCCGTATGGATTATCCTCTATTATCAGCACACCGTACTTTTTGGCAAGCTCATAAAGCGCCTTTCTCTTTGTAAGGCTCATAGTCACACCCGAAGGATTCTGAAAATTCGGAATAGTATATATAAATTTAACGTTTTCGTTGTTTTTAAGCGCATTTTCAAGTGCTTCTATGTTCATGCCGTCAGATTCTACAGGCACACCTACAAGCTTTGCCCCGAACGACCTGAACGAATTGAGCGAGCCTATAAAGCTCGGTGCTTCGCAAATTACCTTGTCACCGGAATTGCACAGTGATTTTGTAGCCAAATCCATAACCTGCTGAGCGCCAGATGTGATTATCAATTCATCAAAGCTGCGTCCTATACCGTGCTTTTTAAGCATATAATCCTTCAAAAAATTTCTGAGCGGCGTATAGCCCTCCGTAACGCTGTATTGCAGTACGGATATCGGGTTTTCATTGAACAGACGAGCCGATATCTCGGTAAGCTCCTTTACGGGGAAGGCCTCAGGTGCAGGATTACCCGCAGAAAGCGACACGACCGACGGATCTGCCGCATATTTAAAAATCTCTCTGATAGCAGATGGCTTCAAGCTTGAAACTCTCTCTGAAAAAACGTATTCCATTTTTATCATCTCTTTTTGTAAAATTTATATTCACATATTAGCACAATAACACAAAATAATCAAGAGTGATTTTACAGAAGCTCTTTTTGTATGATATCACTCAATTTTCACCGTTTTTTTGGCTTATTCACAGAAAAATATGGAAATAATTTGTCATTATTTGTAATATCAATGAAAAAATCGTAGGAAAAACAACAAATTTATATCATTTTGGATATTGTAAAAGGGCTTATTTTGTATTATAATATAGTTTGTATAGTTATGTAGTCAATTAGTGACCCCATGCTATTTAGCTTTTGTATTCGGCCTTTGTTTACATATGGTCGGTTTATTATATATTATATATTTATTATTAAATTTTTAAGGGGATAATTTTTAATGGACAACAAGTCAAAAAGGGTGTATGACCGTTCCAAAAAGCCGAACGGAGTTAAGAAAAAGGACACATCTTTTTCCATGCGAAAGACTAATAAGTCTTTTTCGATATTGATATATTGTGCAGTTTGCGTAGTTTTGCTTGCACTTACCCTTGTTTTAAATGTGGCGCTTTACAGCAGTACAAACACTCCTCCGCTCTCTAATACAAGCCGAAGCAATCTTCCTTTTGACCGCAACTCTCGTACCAATTCACATGACACTATATCCGATAACACATCCGAATTAGATAAATCAGAAGATAATTCTTCAGACGCGGACTCAAAGGACGATACAACGGCACGTCCGTCATCATCGGAGACGGAAGCATCTTCACAGAATGTTCCGTCAGAGGCTCCATCTCCGGATGTTACCTCGTCTGCGTCAGATGTACCGGATGATGGCAAATCGGGATATCTTGACGGAGGAATATATATCTATAACAACATAGGATTTGAGCTGTTTTACGGTTCGGAATCATCTGCTAAATATTATGCAAAGGCGATTTCGGATTTTAAAAATTCAGTGGGTGACGATGTAAACGTCTATAACCTCGTTATACCGAATCACACGGAGTTTGGTCTGCCGGCAAAATACAGCGATCAAACAACATCTCAGTATGACAATATCAATACAATATTAAACAATTACTCAGCCGATATCAAGCCAGTTAATATTTATGATACAATGAAAGAGCATAAGGATGAGTATATTTATTTTAATACCGACCACCACTGGACGGCGCTCGGAGCTTATTACGGATATACGCAGTTTGCCAAAGCTGCCGGCTTTGAGCCGATATCCCTATCAGATACAAAACAAGGCTCGCTTGAAAACTTCAGCGGCTCACTTATAAACGCAACCAGCGGAAATGCTGATTTACAAAAGAATTTAGACACAGTTTATTACTATGAAATGCCCGGAGAACAGGAATGTGAAATAACAACCGATGACGGCGATAAATATCAGGCTTCTCTGCTGTATCCGTTTGAAATTTTGCCTGAGAACTCATATTCCGTATTCATTTGGGGCGATAACCCCTATATGACCATAAAAACCGATGTTAAAAACGGTAAAAAAATCATGGTTGTAAAGGAATCCTACGGTAATGCTTTTGTGCCGTATCTGGCGGCAAATTACGAGGAGATTTATGTTGTTGATTTCAGATACTATCAGTCCGGTCTGGAATCGCTTATAAAATCTCAGGGCATACAGGACGTACTGTTCATTAACGGTATTATGTCGGCAAATAATGCCACTCAGGTACAAAAGCTGCGCACACTGTTTTATTAATACTTTAACAAAGTGAGGTGATAACTGTGTTGGGGATAAAATTAGCCGTTACCGTACTGGGAACCCTATCAAGTTCTGGGGTTTATTCAGGATATACTTATTCGCAGGGCAAACGTATTAATGTAATAGTTATATCATCGCGCCCTGTTGGGGAAACGGTATACGGCACGGTTATCGCCGTTGCAAACGAGGGTACTGCTTATGAAAAGCTCGTGCTTTCCGCAAGTTCGGACGAGCTGTACGAACCGCAGATAAGAGAGCTTCTTACAAATGTACGGAGCGTCAGAATAGACAAGCTTGTCTGCCTTTATGAAAAATCCTGCGGTGCTGTCATATGTACTAAAGACAGAAACGACGTAAAAATACTGCTTGTAAAAAATCACAACGGAAAGTATTGGAGCTTCCCCAAGGGACACGTAGAAAAGGGAGAAACCGAGATCGATACCGCCATTAGAGAAATAAAGGAAGAAACCGGTCTGGACGTAAAGCTTTTACGTGGATTTAGAGAAACCGGCGAATACAGCCCGTACGGAAAAATAAAGAAAAAGGTCGTATTCTTTATAGGCGTTTCATCTACAAAAGAAGTACACATACAGCAAAATGAGATAGATTCCGCAAACTGGGTGACTTTCAGCGAAGCGTCAGGGATTTGCTGTTATCCTAACGATTTGAGAGTATTGGACAGGGCTCAGGAGTACTTAAAGGTTAATAAGGTATTTAAATAATTTCATATAATATTCAACCGGGGCGTTGCAAATAAAAATTGCAGCAGCCCGGTTTTTTTATACATAAATAAGCAAATGGAGTACAATGCTGTCTAATTCTCTAAAATGAAATCTTTATGCGGCAATTCAAGCAATGCATCGTCATCGTCATCATCCTGATACGTCAGTATTTCTACGGTGCGCACAGCAACACGCAATTAATATGGTTTATGGGACGGAAAGTATATGATGTTTAACGCAAAAGGTCAGAAACTATCCAAAATTTCTGACACTTTACTGTGAGCAAACCGGAAAAACTGAGCAAAAATCTGAGGGGGAAGCTCTGATTTGAAAAGCTTCCCCCTTAGTTAAAACATTGCAATGTGCTGTTTTATTATGGAAAATATAAGTGTATTCATGCAAAGCGCAACATAAAAACTGCCTGTGAACAACGGCAACGAATACACCCTCGTTGACTAAAAGTCAGATATGTTTCAATTATGCTTTAAATGCTTCTTCCGATATATTCTATAACGTTTTTCAGCATCTTCTTAGGTACTGCACCGGTGAATCCGGTAAGATCCATCTCCTTGCCGCCAATACTGCCAAGTCCCACCTGTACCCAGCCGGAAACGGTACAATCTCTTTCGGCATATTCAACCTTAACATACTGCATAGCGGTCATAAGACCTTTTCCCTTTTTCCAGACTATCTCATTTTTAACGTTCTTAATTTCAAATCCGTTTTGAACGAGTATAGACTCTATATTATTCTTTGCAAAAGCAAAATCTCTGGTATAGTTAAATCTGTATACTGTACGTGCCATAGCTTTCTCCTATCATCTAATACGCTGGCCGCATTGCGGGCAGGTAAAGCAGTTATCTGCAACATTGAGCTTGCACATCGGGCATTGCCCCCTGTAAATGGGATTACCCATTGAGTCTGTGCCAACTATGTTTTGAGCTGCTATTAACTTTTCCTTTTTCTTTGTAGCAATCGTTCCTATAACCGTGATAATCAAACCAATAACGAATATTGATACAAAGATTACCCAAAGCGGTCCGTAGTCCATACTGCTGTTAAACGACGATGCAAGAGCTAAATAGATTATTCCACCAAGACCAAAGCAAGCCATTAAATATCCAAAAACCATACTTTGTATCCTCCTTTCTTTACCGATAATTATAAGTCATAACCTGAATCAAGTCAATACATTAAATAACAAAAACCAACTGCCGCAAAGCATATGCTCTGCGGCAGTTTTTATATATAAGTCAGTTTATTTAAGTCAACACGGCTTAGCCGAATCATACACCGAACCGCTTCGGCAATCCCCGTATAAAGAATACAAAGCTTTGCTTTCAGAAAACTCTGTTATCAGCCGAGCTCGGCAAAATACTTGATTGTTCTAACCATCTGGCTTGTATATGAGTTCTCATTGTCATACCATGAAACAACCTGAACCTGATACAGATCGTCGGCAATCTTGGAAACCATTGTTTGGGTAGCATCGAAGAGTGAGCCGTATCTCATACCGATAACATCGGAAGAAACGATAGGATCCTCGTTATATCCGAAAGACTCGGAGGTAGCAGCCTTCATAGCGGCATTGATTCCCTCAACAGTAACGTCACTGCCCTTTACAACTGCTGTAAGGATAGTTGTGGAGCCTGTGGGAACAGGTACACGCTGTGCTGAGCCGATGAGCTTGCCGTCAAGCTCAGGGATAACAAGACCGATAGCCTTTGCAGCACCGGTT
>CADBRB010000173.1 GCA_902796955.1 uncultured Ruminococcus sp. | reverse complement strand
TTCAATCCCATGTGTCTAAAATGGTTTAAGAAAAACCGCCCGCAAATCATCAGAGGACAGCTTTCAACCCATTTTAAGCGTGACAACGAAAAGGGAAATCCTGTTTTATTCTTCCTTCTGCGTAATCTCATGCTCAATTTCATAGCAAAACCGGATTTTATTGCCTTTAATTTCAAACATACTGATATGCTTTCGTTTAAAATTTGCAGAAAGCTCTTTAAAGTCCCTGCCTTTGCGTGGACGATACGCTCCGAGGAAGATGTGAACAAAGCGGAAAGGTATTTTGATTCCTTTATTTTTGACAGCTTTTATCCAAGAAAGTTGTGACTTTGGAGTAGATTGCATATAAACTGTAAGGGTTTGCAAAAGCTGTAAATGTAAAAATCAGGCAGGTCATCTCTGAGAGAGTGGCTTGCCTGTGTTGTTTTATGATAACAAACTTGTTGTATACACTACGCAATCAGTCGTTAAAATAGACCAAAATTCGGATTACGGATATCATATACGGTAAGTCCACAAAAGAACAAGTAAAATCTTAAAAAGAACAGGGTGACAAATGATAGCGTCGCCTCCGTCATTTTTCACTGGACAAACGGGCGTTCGATATGTTAAAATTAATCAAGTCGTAAAGTCGGTTAATATTCGATGTGATACGATTTACATCTTGCAAAGGAGGCAATTTATGTTAGGAAATTTCAGTTATCACAACCCCACAAAGCTTTACTTCGGTGAGAATGCACTTGATTTTTTGAACGAGGAGTTGCCAAAGTACGGAAAAAAGGTTCAGCTTGTATACGGCGGCGGTTCCATCAAGAAAAACGGCATCTATGACAGCGTTGTAGAGATATTGAAAAGCAATGGCAAAATTATATTTGAAGACGGCGGAGTTATGCCTAATCCTACTGCGGATAAGCTCCGTGAAGGAGCTAAAATAGCCAAAGACAATGATGTGGATTTACTGCTTGCTGTGGGCGGAGGCTCGTGCTGCGACTATGCAAAGGCGGTATCAGTTTCGGCATATTGCAACGATGACCCATGGGAAAAGTATTATGTACGCTTTGAGGAACCGGATTGTAAAATAATTCCTGTAGGCTGTGTGCTTACAATGGCAGGAACAGGCTCTGAGATGAACGGCGGCTCGGTTATTACCAATCATGAGCAAAAGTTGAAAATCGGTCACGTTTTCGGTGATAATGTAATGCCTAAGTTTTCAATTTTAAATCCCAAATTCACAATGTCTTTACCCAAAAGACAGATGACAGCGGGAATTTATGATATATTCAATCATATATGTGAGCAGTATTTTTCAGGCGATGATGACAACACAAGCGATTACCTCGCCGAAGCACTTATGAAGTCGGTAGTTCACAGCTCTCTGATAGCGATTGACAATCCGGAGGATTATGAAGCTCGTTCAAATATAATGTGGACTGCCACATGGGCGCTAAATACGCTCATTTCAAGGGGCAAAACCACCGACTGGATGGTGCATATGCTCGGTCAGGCAGTAGGAGCATACACGGACGCCACTCACGGTATGACGCTTGCGGCGGTATCTCTGCCGTATTATCGCTTTATTTTGCCGTACGGCGTTGCCAAATTCAAGAGGTTTGCACAGCAGGTATGGAACATCAGCGCAGAGGGAAAAACCGATGAACAAACAGCACTTGAAGGCCTTGCCGCAATGGAAGATTGGATGAAAAGGTTGGGCTTAACGCTCAAAATAGGCGAGCTTGGAGCAACAGAGGATATGCTTGAGGGCATAGCAGATGCTACATTAATCCTTGACGGCGGATATAAGGTGCTTAGCAGGGAAGAAGTAGTAAATATTCTTAAGGCGAGTCTTTGATTATGAAGAAAGTTTTTAAAAAAGCGATTGGCGTTATTCTATGCACATTGATTATTTTGTCATTGATATGCGGCTGTACAGAGCAATCGGATAAACCCGTTGCTGAATCTGGCGGTGATTACAGCACGGTAATCAGCGGCACTTTGCCGTCTGACGCTTCTTTGCAGGACGATATGTCTGCGTCGGAATACGAAGACGATTCAAGCGAGATAATCGCAGAAAGTGAAGCGGAAAGCCATACCGAAATAATAGAGGAAAGCAAGACAGAAAGCGAGATGACAACTGCCGTGAAAACTCTAAAAATGAAGATAGACGGCAAGCCGGTTGCTGTTGAATGGATTGACAACGACGCCGTAAAAGCCCTTAAAAAGCGTGCCGGGGAGGAAAGCATTACCGTACAAATGTCGATGTACGGCGGATTTGAACAGGTTGGCTCGTTAGGGGAAAGCCTGCCGAGAAACGATAAGCAAACCACAACAAGCGCAGGCGATATCGTGCTGTATTCAGGCGACAGCATCGTAGTGTTCTATGGCTCAAACTCATGGGCATATACAAGGCTGGGAAGAATAACCGATAAATCGCAAAACGAGCTTAAAGATTTGCTCGGCAGCGGCGATGTAACCTTAACGCTTACTCTTGAATAACGCATTAGATAAAAGAAATTCAGGCAGTTTATGATAAAATATTTTTTTAAGAAAATGCGATTTGTTTAGGAAAACGAGGTAGAAAAATGCCTAAGATATTGCTTGTTGAAGACGATATATCAATAACAAAAACACTTTCTGAATACCTGCAAAGCGAAGGCTTTGATGTTATCTGCGCCAAAGGGCAGAGCCATGCCGAAAGCCTTATTGAAAGCGAACAGCCTCAGCTTTTGCTTTTGGATATCTCCCTTGAGGAAGGCAACGGCTACGGTGTGTGTACTGCGGCTAAAAAGCTTGCATTGCCTGTTATATTTCTTACAGCATCAGGTGATGAAAACAGCGTTGTAAAAGGTCTTGATATCGGAGCGGACGATTATATAGCAAAGCCTTTTCGCCCAAGAGAGCTGATTTCCCGCATACGTAGCGTACTGCGCAGATATTCGGGGAGCGATGCAATTATCAAGCTCGGCAATATTTGTGTAGACGCTGACAAAGCCGCTGTTACCAAAAACGGTGTGCCAATAGCTTTATCTGCCCTTGAATATCGGCTTTTTTCGGCTTTAATAAACAACAGAGGCAAGCTGATGTCACGCAATAAGCTGCTTGAGGAGATTTGGGACATCGCAGGCGATTTTGTCAATGACAACACGCTTACTGTGTACATAAAGCGGCTCAGAGAAAAAATTGAGGACGACCCGCAAAACCCTGCTGTTATAAAAACGGTACGTGGGCTGGGCTACAGGGTGGATTAAAATGAAGCTTTACAGGAACCCTGAGGTTAGGCAAGAGGTGCTTATATATACTGCGATAACGCTTGTTTCAGCGGCGGCGGGCTTTGCCGTTTCTCCTGCGGCAGGCGTAATTGTGCTTCTGTGCGGTGCGGCACTCACGCTTGTACACTACATTTTTATAAGCAAACGGTACAGACGTATAGAGCGTTTAAGCCAAAGCATAGAGAATATTCTTTACGGTCAAAGCGAGGCTGTGATTTCCACCTCGAACGAGGGTGAGCTTGCCATACTAAACAGCGAGATTGAAAAAATGCTGATACGCATGAAAGAGCAATCCGACGCACTTTTAGCAGATAAAATACGGCTCAACAACGCAATAGAGGATATATTTCATCAGCTTCGCACACCTCTTACATCTATGACGCTGTCCGTTTCCATGCTTACGGACGAGGAGCTGAGCTTTGAGCGCCGCCTGGAGCTGACCCGTGAGCTGAAACGTCAGATAGAACGCACGCAGTGGCTTGTGGAAGCCTTGCTTAAAATGTCACAAATAAACGCCGGAGTTGTTACGTTCCGCAAGGATAAAGTTCCCGTTAAGGAGCTGATAGAAAAGGTGTGCGAGCCGTTTATAATACCTATGGAGCTGAAAGAGCAGACGCTCTGCACAGTTGCTTCGCACGAGAGCTTTACGGGTGATTTATACTGGACGGCAGAGGCACTCGGCAATATTGTAAAAAACTGTGTAGAGCATACCCCTTCCGGCGGCAGTATAAGCATTACCGCACGGGAAACGCCGATTTTTACGGAAATAACAGTGTGCGACAGCGGCGCAGGCTTTGCCCCGGAGGATATACCGCATTTGTTTGAACGCTTTTATAAGGGCAAAAATTCCTCGCCGCAAAGCATAGGCATAGGGCTTGCGCTTGCCCGTGCCGTAATAGCCGCACAAAACGGCACAATAAAGGCGGCTAACCGTATAGGTGCAAGCGGCGCAGTGTTCACGCTTAAGCTGTATAAAACTGTTGTATGACGTACACACAGTAATTTTTACTGTGCTTTATTGAGAATTAGTATGAAACACAGGCTGATTATAAATTTAAGCTTTGCCGCAAATAAGGCAAGAAAAACTTAGCCTAAACATGGTTGCAACTATGCGACTAAAACAATCCCCCCACCGAAAGGTGGGGGGATTGCTGTTATTCACACATTCAGCTTATCTCAAAATTTATTTAATCATCATAAGTATTAGGAAAATCATCGGTGCCTCATGTCCGTACTTTTCCGCAAGCTCCTTAACGGTATTATGCACGTTTTCTTTTTCTTCATCATCTGTACTTATTATAAACACAGCAAGTAGCCCACGTGCGTAACAGTCTGCAAATTCAGCATCGTTGTATTTTTCATAAAGTGTTTTTAGCTCATCTGTATTTTTGCGTATTTCTACAGGCAAAGCGGCTTCAAACAGTTTAAATATAAGGTTTACAAGCCCAATGGCATACAGAAGCTCAAATTCACGGTCGCCGTATTTATCGGCAAGCTCTTTAAGCTTGTCTATGTTCTCTTTAGCTTTGTCTAATAAACCACTTTTAAGCTGTGCGTTTGCAAGATTATAAAGCCCCTTGGCATACTCAAGCTCAAATTCACGGTCGCCGTATTTATCGGCAAGCTCTTTAAGCTTTTGAACAGTAGCTTCA
>CADBRB010000172.1 GCA_902796955.1 uncultured Ruminococcus sp. | reverse complement strand
ATGCGGTTATTACCAACCTTGAATCGGGTGAAGCGGAATACGTAAAAATCGACAACGTTTTTGAACAAATGGAAGTTTTACGTGCCTCCTCGTCAATGCCATATGTTTCCGAAATCATTGAAATAAACGGCAAAAAATACCTTGACGGCGGTATAGCCGACAGTATACCGATATATAAATGCAGGCAAATGGGTTATGATAAAATCATAGTTGTTTTAACAAGACCCGCCGGTTATAGAAAGAAAGGCTCTAAGGTCAAGAATATACTCACAAAGCTGATGTACGGTAAATATCCGAAATTCAGAGAGGTAATTAAAAATCGCCCCGAAAATTACAACCGCTGTGTTGACAGTATTGCTCAAATGGAAAACAACGGCGAAATCTTTGTTATAAGACCGTCACGCACAGTTAAAATCAGCCGTATGGAAAAAGACCCCGATATGCTGCAGAAAATGTACGATTTGGGTGTTGATGATTGTACAAACAGTCTGGCGGCTCTTAGAGAGTATCTGTATGGCGACCACAATTAAGTGCGTAAGTATATCAACAATCATGCTATTACGGGAGGTACTGAAATGGAAATGGAACTACTGCGATGCAAATGCCAGTTTTGCGGAAATTCTCATAATTTTGTTGAGGCTGTTCAGGAAGGGTACGCACGTGTGAGCTACTCGGCGTTCGGCAGTCAGCCGCTGTATCACTTAATCTGTCTTGATTGCGGGAGTGTAGTACGCTCATATATCAAGAAACCCGAAAAGGCACAAAAACACAAATTATCAGAATGTTATTAAAAAGGAGAATCAGCATGAAAAATAACGAAGATATTTTAAACGAAGCAATACGTCAGAAGCCGAAAAAGAAAGGGTTTTTGCGCAGTTTTTTTAAGCTTATCTTAAGTCTTGTGCTGTTGGCAGTAATTTTTATTGCAGGATTTGTGGCATATATGACAGCCATTGAATATAACCCCGATTATATGACGCCGGCAAAGGCAGGTACATACAGAACAGATAAAAAAATAAACTCCGAATCCGTAAAAATTCTTACCATGAACGTTGGATATGCCGGTCTTGGATACGAAGAGGATTTCTTCCTTGACGGCGGCAAGGGCGTAAATCCCAAATCTAAGGAATATGTTGAAAAAAACCTTGCCGGTCTTTCGGGCATATTAAAAGACGCTGACGCAGATATAGCTATGATACAAGAGGTTGATGAAAACTCATACCGTACCTTTTGGATTAACCAGTGGGACGAATACCAAAAAGCAATGGACGGCTACGAGTCATATTTTGCATATAACTATCGCTGTAAATATGTGCCGTACCCTTTCACTGAAAACTTCAGAGAAATGAACTCCGGTCTTGCAAGCTTCAGCAAATACAAAATAGATAAAGCCGTAAGATACAGTCTGCCATGCCCGTTTACATGGCCGACAAGAATATTCAACATAAAACGCTGTCTGCTTGCAACGTATATACCTGTTGAAGGGACAAATAAGCAGCTTGTAGTCATAAATCTTCACCTTGAGGCATACGACAGCGGCGAGGGAAAAATCCAACAGACAAAACAGCTTTTAAACCTGATTGAGGACGAATACGCCAAGGGTAATTATGTAATCGCAGGCGGAGATTTTAATCAATCATTCCCGAATACGCGCGATATTTATCCGATTAAGCCGACAAGCAGCTGGGCGCCGGGATTCCTTGATGAGCTGCCCGAGGGCTGGCAATATGCTTTTGATGACAGTACGCCAACCTGCCGTTTGCTCAATCAGCCGTATGACTCTGACAGCGAGCTGACACAGTATTATGTAATCGACGGATTTATCGTATCTCCGAACCTTAAGATAAACAGCGTTGAAACACTAAATCAAGGCTTTGAGTTCTCAGATCATAATCCTGTAATGCTGGATGTATCCTTTTGGGATCGGCTTAATGTTCTTGATGATAACACTTAACATATTTTTCAGGGCGTGCGAGCCTGTTTAAAAAACAAAAAAGCACTTTGACAGGATAAAAGCTGTCAAAGTGCTTTTATTTTCAGTGTGACGGTCAAGCGTACATAAATCGCAGATAAAGCTGATATGCGTCCAAAATGTCAAATCTGCCGTCACCGTTAAAATCGCCATAACTTATCAGCTCAGGCGTAAGTTGTGTTAAATTGCAGTTAAGCGCAGACAAAACGCTGAAAACATCATCTTGCGAAAGCTCATCGTCAAGCTCATGCTCGTGGACGATTTGCAGTAAAACCGCCGCATTTGATTTCGGTACAAACGTAAATCCGTTTGCCTGCGCAAAGCTTTCGGCATAAGAGCCGGATTCACCGTATATGCTTAGTTTTGAACAGGATTGAAAAGCATTTGAGCTTATTCTGTCAACGTTACATCCTATCCAGATTTTCGTCATATCGGTACAGTTGTAAAACATCGCTTCGTTTATTCCCGTTATCCCCGCAGGCAATATAAACTCTTTCAAAGAAGAGCATCCGTAAAAAGCATTAGCACCAAGGACTGATATGCTCTGGGGTGTGCTGATACCGGTGAGCTGCCTGCACCCGTAGAATGCAGAATCGCCTATGTATCTTACCCTGTCAGGAAGTTTTATGTTTGTAAGAGCCGCACAGTTTTTAAATGCATAGTTATCTATTCTGCTAAGATTTTTGGGAAGCTTAACCGATATCAAGCTCACACAGTTTTGAAAAACTCCCTCATTTAACAGAGCTACACTATCAGGTATGTTTATTTGGGTAAGAGAGGTACAATCCGAAAACAGATATTTTGGCAGATATTCTATTCCGTTTGGAACGGTAAAAGATGTTAAAGACAAACAGCTTCCGAAAACCCTTTCACCCAATGAAGTAAGCCCGTTTTGAAGCTCTATATTGTTAAGTTGAAAACAATTTTTAAAAGCTTCATTCTGTATTATATCTGCCTTTAAGGGATTGCTGAAGCCTGTCAGCGCAATGCATTCCTCAAATGCGCCCCAGCCAAGCTCTATCCCTAAATTTGCAGGTATGTCGACGCTTTTAAGCAGCTCACAATTATAGAACGCCCTTTTGCCTATATTCATTTTTCGACCATTATCGCTTTGTTCAAAAGCTATGCTTTCAAGATGTGAACAATTCTCAAATGCTCTCTCCCCTACCGAAGTGACGTTTTCAGGCACAATAAATGATGTGATGCCTGTACCTTTGAATGAACCGTTGCCTATCTGTAATGTGTTTTGGGGGACTTTAAGCCCTGTAATCTTATGACAGTTTAAAAAGGCATTTCTGCCTATAATCAGGTCTTTATGCGCATTGCTCTCGGAAGAAAACCTTACAAGGCTAAGCTTTTCGCAATCTTGAAATGAGCTTTCTCCCAAAGATGTAACGGTTTTGGGCAAACTGATTTCGGTCAGCGATACACATCCGCAAAATGCAAACGTGCCTATGCTCACAGTGCCGGAGGCAAATGTAACCTTTGATAAATCATTGCACCTGTAAAACGTATAAGACGGTATGCTTGTAATTCCGGCAGGCAAGGCAATCTCGGTTATGCCCGAATTAAAAAATACATGGCTGCCCATATTTTTTGTTCTGCCCGGAAGCTGTATGCCGCAAAGTGAGGTACAACCTTCAAAAACACGTTCGCCCAAGCTTAAATCATTTTCTGCTTGTCCCGGCAAAAATGTCACGGCACTAAGAGATGAACAATTTCGAAATACTTTATTTCCTATGGAGGTTACAGTGGACGGTATACTTACACTTGTGATGTCCGCCTTATTTAAAAAAGCGCCGTTTTTTATGGCAGTAACGGTTTTCCCGTTTATTTCTGAGGGGACGGTTATATTAATGCTGCTACCGGTATAAGATAATATTTCAGCACTATTTCCTGTGTCATTGTACCCAAAACCGTTGTAGTATTTTACTTCTTTATGTACTTCAAATGAGGTGGAAGTATTTGTTGCATATGCGTGAGGAAGCATCTCCGCAGAAATGGGGCTAATCACCGCCAAGAGCATTATCATCAGTTTTTTTAACACTTTCATTTTATCACTCCTTTGTATAAGATTAAACTGTAAATATAACATATTATAAGTTTATTATTCGTAAATCAATTTGTCAACCTGTATTTTTTGCTATGTCGGCTTCCTATTGAAAGCAGATAATGACTTACGGTAATAAACTTGAAAAGTCGGGCAGTGTACTTGCTCATATCGCATATTAGCCACAACTAATTACGTAGCTTTTGTGTTCGCACATTAAAATACTAATGTATAATATAAAACAATGATGTATTACGGTAATCAGGCGGTAAACCTGTCATTTAATATGAGATAAAAAAAAGACCGTCGCAAATAAACTAATTGCAACGATCCGGATTTAAAGTCAATTTTAAAAATTTATTAAATTTCAATTTCGATTACAGATACCTTGTATTTACGATTCTCATTAATTCGTCAAAATCTCCCCTGTCGTATTTTGAGATATCCTCTTCACGGCTGTTTACAAGATAATCGGTAATAAGAAAAACATTCATGCCGATGCTTTCGGCAATCATGTCCTCGTGTGCGTCATTGCCTACCATAAGGCATTCCTGCGGATTAAGCGAAAGCTTTTCGCACAAATCCGAATAATAAGCCCTGTTTGGCTTGGCAAAGCGGGAATTTTCATATGTTGTATACAGTTCAAAATCATCGGCAGATAAACCTGCCCAACGTATGCGGCTCTCTGTAGCATACGACGGGAATACGGGGTTTGTAGCCAGAACAGTTCTAAAGCCCATGCGTTTTAACTCATGTACCGTCCGGCTTGCTTTTTCATTATATCCGCACACTTCACGCACTGTTTGAAATTCATTCTTATAGAACTCATCAAACAAAGGCTTGTCATGCTCCGCCTTATCGCCGTAAATATCCTTCATGCACTCCCAAAAAACATCATAATTTGTGGATTTACCGTTGTTTTTTATCATTTTGCCCGTGCCTGTCCAAATGGCATCTACAAGCATTTTAGGCTCATAGCCGTGCTTTATAAAGCATGATGACAGCTTTTTTAAATAGTCCTTAACAAACTCGTCCATATTCATCGGCAGAAGTGTACCGTCTAAATCAAATAAAACCGCTTTTACCGTCATCTTATCATTCCTTTTACTCATGGGTTTTTATTACCGCAGTAAATTGCAGTATACCACACTCCGGCAAAAAAATCAAGTAAAGGAATTGTGTACAATCCAAGATGATTAAAACATACGCAGGACTTTGGCTTTATTGCTTGCAAATCTCGCCTTGCAAACTGCTCGGCTTAGCAAAAAACAGACCTTTTCAATGATAAATAAAATCAGCTTCAGCCTTTCCAGTCTATTATTCCGCCAAACTCCATAACGTTGGTATAACCCATATCCGCAAGCTTTTGAGAGGCCTCTTTACTACGTCTGCCGCTTCTGCAATATACAAGTATAAGCTGACTTTTATCGGGCAGTTGAGGTATATCTTCGCCCGTTATGCTTTCATTCGGTACGCAGATTGCACCGTCTATATGCCCTTGGTCATACTCCTCCTGGGTGCGAACATCTAAAATGATATACCCCGTTTCGGACGACATGATAGATGAAGCGTCCTCTTGTGATATTTGCCTGTATGAAGCCTTTTTAGCGGCACTGTTATCGGTATTGGAGCTGTTATTCTGCGCACAGCCGCAAAGAACAAGCAAAAGCGCAAGTGTTGTAAGTATAATATGCTTCATGATTAATCCCTTTTTCTTAATGTATTTACAAATTTGTTTTTATACCTTGAGGTAAGCGTTCAAGTATGTAATTCTTTACAAATTCAAAATCTTCTTTTTCGGCATAAACCTGATTCTTGTTAAACGGCTCGTTCAACTTTATAACATGGCGATGAGGGCTAAACTTGACGCTGCGCACTTTTTTAAACTCCGAATACATACTTGTGTGCGCACCGGAAGTCATGCCTATGCCGGCGGTAGTCGGATTTTTTGACACAGCTCCCAGCAGAGCGGTTATCGCACTTATAGCCTGCGCTTTTTTGACCTGCCTCTCCATTTGCTGATGAAGCACGCCTGCATCGTCCATCTCAAACATAACGCAGTATTTGCCGCCCATTATTAACGCATAGACAAAATAGCCTAAGGCGCACAGGACAAACATACCGACGGCTATTACGGCAAATATTTTAGTAAGATTAATAAAGCCTTTGAACCAAAAGTCTGTGTCACCCAATTCAAGAATCACAAGAAATGCCCACAGCCCTACAATAATCCAGAAAAAAATCTTCCAAATTAAAAACAGTATAGTCGGGTTGCGGTAAAGACTTAACTCATATACCCAGCGATATTTTCCGTCCGGACAAAGCTTAATATTTTTCATATTCATCGCCTCCTTAAAGATATGAGTGACTGCTTTGAAATTCTAACCATAAAAAGTCCACCCATAAATTGATTATAGCAAAACATCCCTACTTTTTCAATACCCGAAAGTCATTTATCGGCAATATGGCAAAATGCAGTATTGAGGCACAACTTTTTCGTCCATAATGCTAATTGACAAAATAAAACAAAAGGGTTAAAATGACAATGAGGTAATTTTGGTATAGGAGGGATAGACATGGTAAACAAAAAAAGCTTTAGAAAAGTGTTTAGAAAGTATTTTCGGCATTTATGGCGATGGACATTTATGATTTCACTGCTATTTGTAGGTGCATTCGGCGCACTGCTCAAATTAATCGGGTTTAACAGATGGGATTTGCTTATTTTGGCAATATGGGCTTTTATGATTTTGCTTCACGTTGAATTTTATGTCTATTACTTCCGAGTTCAAAACGAACTTCTGAGTGAACAGTATAAGCAAAAGCTTATCACTATAAAGGACATAAAATTCGATAAAAGACATAACTTTGAGCTTCACGGCAGAATCATAGGATATCCGAAAATGATACTGGTTGATACTGACAGAAACGAGTACCGCATTTATCATAAGAATAAATCCTATCTGTGGGACGCAAGCAAAGCTTTAGGTATGGAGCTTGAAATTACATATCTGCCCAAAAGCAAATTTGTTTTATCCATGAATGCCGACGGCGACGGTATAAACAGCAAGGAAAGAGCTTACAGGCGTTGGAACGACGTAAGCTCGCTGTTCAAGGTTTACACGGATTGAAAATTTTAACAATAAAGCGTTTACAAATCAAATAACAAAAGCCTCAGACGGTATCAGGTGTTTTACTCTGATACCGTTTTTATATTTTAAAATCCCCCTACTATGCAAACGTTTTGCATAGTAGGGGGATTTTTTCTAAAAATTATACATAAAACTCCTTCAGGTCATCAAGCCTGATTGCGCCAAGCCTGCCGCCGTGACCGCAACCGCAGTCTATGGCGATATGATTGTTGCTTATATAGATTTTATCGGCGCAGGCAGGTTTTGCTTCGTCACTGCAAGCGGAGGTAATAAACCTTGTGGGCGTATGACCCGTAACAAGATATTTATCCTTGTAATATCTTTTGGAGTAATCCGCTCTATTGAAGATAAGTTCAAACGGGCGGTAGCTTTCAAGGCTCTTATTCTCGCTGAAGTTATCTATACCGGCATGAACAAGCACAAACCTTTTACCGTTCACCTCCAGCTCGTCATAAAGAGAAAACTCGGTGAGATATTCGAGCACCATTTGTCTTTCGTCCGCAGACAGCCCGTAGAACTCGTCAACGGTTGTTTGACCGCCAACGGCAAGCCACTGAGAAAGCCCAGTAATGAACTCATCGCTCAGCTTGCATATGCTCTCCTCGGTTATTTCCTTTGTAAGCGAGAGCAGGCAGTGCATAGCCATGTACTCATGGTTGCCGAGCAACGGTATTACATTGGGGCGCATCATCATATCGAGCAGAATCTTCATACCGTTTGCTCCTCTGTCAACAACATCTCCAACCACATAAAGCGTATCCTTCTCACTTAAAGAGATAAGACTCAGCATCTTTTTGTACTTTTCAAAATCCCCGTGAATATCAGCCATACAGTAAATCATAAGCTTCTCCAGAATTTTTAAATTTATATTATAATTATACCACAAATCAGGCGAAAGGTAAAGGAAAAACACTGCGAAACCACGCTGATTTTTATAAAAAAGATGTGCGGTTTTTCTATTCGTTTTTATTTGACAAATAAATACAAGATGTGATAGTATATAAGCAGACAAACGCACACTGGAGTGATTATATGAAAGAGAAAGAACGGAAAAAAGCGGCAAAAGAATTTGCCGAGCGTTGGAAAGGCAGAGGATATGAAAAAGGCGAATCGCAAATGTTTTGGATTGATTTGCTGGAACACGTTTTCGGCGTTGAAAACATAAATGAGT
>CADBRB010000171.1 GCA_902796955.1 uncultured Ruminococcus sp. | reverse complement strand
CGTATCTGTTTAAGGGTGCGGCAATCACAATAAACTTTGAGCGCGTGCTTGAAAGAGCCTACAGGCTCTACGATGAAGAACACAATAATCCAAATAAAACCGGATTTGAGGCTGTTTTTACTTCAAACTCAAACGATTTTACAGATGAACTTATAAACAAGGCTCGCCAGCAAAACAGGAATTATCTATATAAAATACACGGCGACATTGGCAGAGATGAAATAAACTTTGACGATATAGTCTTTACAACCGACCAGTACGACCAAAAGTACGGTGAAGAAAGCGACCACGTCGAGCGGCTTACAAAGTGGATGGAAAACAGGCAGTTGCTTTTCGTTGGGAGCAGTGTGGAAAAGGACAGAACCTTTGATGTGCTGAAAAAGATAACCGATAACAGCAAGCGCTTAAAGCACTTTGGCATACTTGCGCAGTAGAGTGACGACCAAACGCGGGAGGAACGTGAAAGATTCCTTGACGGTATCAGCGTTGAAGCGATATTTTTCCCGAAAGGTGAATTTGACTATATCAATGCAATACTTGAAAGCCTTATTTTTGAAACGGATAAGAGCGCTTACTATTCTCTGCCTGCTAAAAAGAGCGCATACAGGCAGAATCTTTTATCAGGCGCAAGCAAGCTGTTCCATTACAAAGAAAAGGCAACCGACTTTTTCGGCAGAGATAAGGAGCTTGAAGCATTACAAAAGTTTTGTTATATAGAAAACGACAGACCGATAAAGTGGTGGGCGGTAATCGGCCCGGGCGGCGCAGGTAAAAGCAGACTTGCGGATGAATTTTGCGCTATTGCGAGAAGCGGTATTAAAAAAGACGAAAACAGCACGGATAAAATACGCTGGCATACGGAGTGGATAAAGGATTACAGCAGGCTTAATACCGATAACATAAAAAGCCACACGCTGTATATTTCCGATTACTCGCAGGCGTATATGAGGGAGCTTGCCGATTGGCTCAATAAATTACACGCTTGGGCGGAAAGCGGCAGTTGTAACAGTCAGGTGCGTGTACTGCTTATAGAGCGTGACGGCAGGGCGCAGAATAAAAATGCGGATGAAACCAGCCTGCTCTCGTGGGAGAACACTCTTTTATCGTTTTTACCGCCACACGACAATAAAAACATAAGAGCCATGTGCCACAACGGCGGAAACTATCTGGAGCTTGCCCCTATTGATGAGGAAAGCCTGAAAAAGGTAATCAAGAGCTATGCAAACAAAGTAGAGCATAAGCGACTGCCGAATGACGAAGATGTAATCTCCATATTAAACACTCTTAAAAGCATAGACGAAAACCTTACCCGTCCGCTGTACGCAATGTTCATAACAGTCGCTTTTATTAACAACGAAGACCCAAACAGTTGGGGCAAGTATGAACTGTTGGAGTATGTTATTGGCAGGGATGACATTTATTACAACGAGAAGATTTCAACTGTCGTTAATAACTGTATTTCAGATGGTGACAGGGCTGATTTCTTTAACTGCATACATAAGCTACGTGCCGTTGCAACCGTATGCGGCGGTGCAACCGTTGAAAAACTGAGTAACCTGTGCAATGAAACGGTGCAAGACATTAATATGTACTTGACAAGTTACAGCCGCAAGGATGCTCTTAAAAAGCTTTTGAAGAACGCGGCACTTATGCACGGCGATGAAGTAGAACCGCTTGAGCCTGACCTTGTGGGTGAGTATTATGTGCTTATGCAATGCGGTGCAGTGGGCAATAATCACGGCAAGCCTGATTTCAGCCTTATTTTTACAGATAGCTGGATAGATGACATAAAAATAACTTCGTTTATAAAAAGACTGATGAACGACTTTTACGATAATCTTGCCGATGTAGATACGTTTTGGGACGAGTTGTTTGCATTGGATGTTGATAGCTTGAATGAATTTGACGCGGTAATATATGCAGACTTGCTGTTTTCTGTTACGTACTTAGGAGAAGTAAACAGAGTACAACAGGCTGTGGATATACTGGAAAGGTTGCATAAAGCCTATGAAGATAACTACCCGATTGCGCTACAGTATGCCAAGGGGCTTGTAAACCTTGTTGCAAAACAAAACGCAGTGGACGGTGAAGCTACTGTTCAAAAGCTTAAAGAGCTTGCCGATAAATACGGCGACCGTGAATTTGAGCTTGAGTAT
>CADBRB010000170.1 GCA_902796955.1 uncultured Ruminococcus sp. | reverse complement strand
GGAGGACGCAGGAATACTGACGTATTCCGAGGACGACAACAAAGTTATGCGAAATTTAACGAAACAGATGTTAATCTGTTTTATTGAAAATTAGTATTATACTAACTATTTTTGCATAAACAGGTAAATTTATTCCCGGTATTATATTTGTTTTTCGGCACATAAAAGGCATATTACGTTGCCGTCTGGGCAGATTAAATACAGGTGATTTTATATGATAGTTTCTGTTATAAGAACATTGCTGATATACACAGTTATCATAATTGCGCTGAGGCTTATGGGAAAAAGGCAGATTAGCCAAATGCAGCCTACCGAGCTTGTTGTAACTCTTCTGATATCCGATATAGCCGCTATACCTATGGAAAACACATCAAAGCCTCTGTTAAGCGGTATAGTGCCGGTATTGGTACTGCTCTCGTGCGAGCTAATCTTCTCGGTACTCATGCTTAAATTTCCTAAATTCCGCACGGGTTTGTGCGGCAAGCCTGTTATAGTAATAAATAACGGCAAAATCGACCAGAATAAAATGCGCAGTGTACGTATGAGCATAGAGGATTTGTGTGAACGCCTGCGTCAGCTTGAAATATTCTCGTTTTCGGAGATTCAGTACGCTATTGTGGAAACAAACGGGGAGATAAGCGTACTCAAAAAACCTCAAAACAGAACTGCGGACGCTCAAATGCTGAACATTGACGTTAAGGATAACGGGATTGAAACAGTAATAATAAATGACGGTGCAATCTCCGAGAACGCCTGTAAGCTGTGCAACGTTGACAAGGAATGGATAGATAAAATTCTTAAATACAACGGCATTAAGCTGCGTGACGTCTTTATTATGACTGCCGACGGAAGTAAAAATTATAATATAATACGTAAGGAGGCAGCGGTGTGAAGCGCATATGGTATGCCGTTATCTGTTTGACGGCGATTATGATTTTGTGTATTACCGAATACTTTTATACAATGCAGACCTCCAATACCATCCTGCAAAAAATAGACATCGCCGTACAAGCAAACAAAAGCGGCGATTATGATAACGCAAGACTTCAATTTAAAGCTCTTGAAGAATATTGGGACAATATAAGTTCAAAGCTGCAGCTCATCATCGACCACAACGATTTGGATAAAATAAGTCTTCTTTTAAAAAGCTCGTCCGGCTTTTTAGAGCAGAACATGGACAGGGAATTTTATGTGGAATGCGGTAAGCTTAAAGAATGCATGAATGAATTTATAAACTCCGAACACAAAGTTTTAAACAACATTCTCTAATCGCATTACTCTTTACAAACGGCTTGGCAAAGGGTTTTTGCTTTTTTACCTTTTAATAAGTTTTTATGAGTAAATTATGTTTATATAGCGGTTTTGCCGTTTTTAAGTTGCTTTGCGGATATTGACATTGACCGTGAGATGTTGTATAATGCTTTACGGTAAATCGCAAGCTGAAAGCAATCCTGACAGTAAGCCGCAGTTTTACGTATACGTAAAGCTTTAACCTGAAGTTAATTATGCTTTTATCTGAGCCGTTTACCCTTTGGATAAACGGCTCAGACTGTCGATCAATCGGTCAGACCGCGCAAAAATATTTAATGATATATCAATATGAATAAATCAGTTAAATATAAAAAAGCAGGCAAGTTATTTTTGACTAATGGCTTGTCGGTGCGCTTTCCTTGAAAACAAACTCTACCGTACATATGTACGCCGACGAATTTGTTTTCAAAAAATCCGCCTCGATTTCTCGCATCCTACAGTGTGTAGACAAGTTTGTCTACACACTGAGCCGTTTACCCTTTGGATAAACGGCTTTTTTGCGAATTTTTAAAAAACAGGAGATGAATACAAATGGAAACAAGAGTAGCAGTTATAGGAATCATCGTTGAAAATCAGGACGCCATATCGGAGCTTAACAACATACTGCACGAGTACGGCAAATACATAATCGGCAGAATGGGCATTCCCTACCGTGAGAAGGGCATAAACATAATAAGCATAGCCGTAGACGCTCCGCAGGATATAATAAGTGCGCTTTCCGGTAAAATAGGCAGACTTAACGGAATAAGCACAAAAACTGCGTTTTCAAACTTTATAAGTAAAGCAGAATAATAGACCTTTTTCATGAAAGGATACATCTTTGCCATGAAAAATCTTGTTGATATGCTTGAACAAAACCGTACGCTGAACAATGAGGATTTTTACGCTTTGCTAAGCTGTGATGATACAGAAGTAACGGAATATCTTAAACAGCGTGCGACATCCGTCAGAAAGGAAATCTACGGTACAGACGTATATATAAGAGGTCTGATAGAATTTACCAATTACTGTAAAAACGACTGCCTTTACTGCGGCATACGCAGAAGCAACAAAAACGCCGCACGATATCGGCTTGATGATGAACAGATATATAATTGCGCCGAAACCGGCTATAAGCTTGGCTTTAGAACCTTTGTTCTTCAGGGCGGCGAGGATATGTATTATACCGACAGTAAAATTGCACATATTGTAAGCACTCTTAAAGAAGCTTATCCGGATTGTGCAGTTACGCTTTCAATCGGAGAAAAGAGCCGGGAAAGCTATAAAACATACTTTAATGCCGGTGCAGACAGATATCTTTTACGGCACGAAACCGCAAATAACGCCCATTATGCAAAGCTTCACCCAAAGGAGCTGAGCCTTGAAAACAGAAAAAGATGTCTTTATGACCTTAAAGATATCGGCTATCAGGTGGGGTGTGGCTTTATGGTTGGCTCACCGTTCCAGACATTGCAAAATATAACCGAAGATTTGCATTTTATCGGAGAACTGGAACCTCATATGGTAGGCATCGGGCCATTCATACCGCATAAGGATACACCCTTTGCCGGCAAAGCACCGGGTACACTTGAAATGACAGTCAAGCTCCTCAGTATAATTCGGCTCATGCTTCCGTATGTACTGCTGCCTGCAACCACAGCACTCGGCACGATACACCCAAAGGGCAGAGAAATGGGAATTATGGCAGGCGCTAACGTTGTTATGCCCAATCTTTCGCCCTCAGACGTGCGCAAAAAGTATCTGTTATATGATAATAAAATATGTACGGGCGACGAGGCCGCAGAGTGCATACGCTGCCTGCAGATGCGCATGGAGAGCATAGGATATCACATTGTGCAAAGCAGGGGCGACAGTAAAAAAATATAAGTACATCTACATAAAGAAAGGAATACACAATGGCTGTATATAATCCAAAATCTCTGAAAGCAGAGGAATTTATAAATGACGAGGAAATACTCGAAACACTTGAGTATGCCGAAAAAAACAAGAACAATGCGGAGCTTATAGACAGTATACTTGAAAAAGCCCGCCCCCAAAAGACAGCAACAGGCTGTGTATGTCACGGATTGACTCACAGAGAGGCATCTGTACTGCTTGCCTGCGAAATCCCCGAAAAGATAGAAAAAATGTATGAGATAGCCGAAGAGATAAAGCTTGCATTTTACGGCAACAGAATCGTTATCTTTGCACCGCTCTACCTCTCCAATTACTGTGTAAACGGTTGTGTGTACTGTCCTTATCACATGAAAAACAAGCACATACCACGCAAAAAGCTTACTCAGGAGGAGGTAAAGAACGAGGTTATAGCTCTTCAGGATATGGGGCATAAGCGTCTTGCAATCGAATCCGGGGAAGACCCCGTAAACAATCCTATCGAATATATACTTGAATGTATAAAAACCATTTACAGCGTAAACCACAAAAACGGTGCTATTCGCAGAGTAAACGTAAATATCGCCGCCACCACCGTGGAAAATTACCGGAAGCTTAAGGAAGCCGGCATAGGCACATACATTCTGTTTCAGGAAACTTACCATAAAAAGAGCTATCTTGAGCTTCATCCTACAGGACCGAAGCATGATTACGATTATCATACCGAAGCTATGGACAGAGCTATGGAGGGCGGTATAGACGATGTTGGACTGGGCGTACTGTTCGGTCTGGAAATGTACAAGTATGAGTTTGCCGGACTTATCATGCACGCAGAGCATCTGGAAGCCGTACACGGAGTAGGCCCCCACACCATAAGCGTGCCGAGAGTTAAGCACGCTGACGATATAGACCCTGCCGCCTTTGATAATTCCATATCAGATGAAATATTTGAAAAGATAACAGCCTGCATACGTCTTGCAGTACCATACACCGGCATGATTATATCCACAAGAGAGAGCGAAGAGGTTCGCTCTAAGCTTCTTCGTCTGGGAATCTCTCAGGTAAGCGGCGGCTCACGCACCTCCGTAGGCGGATATACCGAAAAGGAGCGTCCGCACGATACAGAACAGTTTGACGTGTCAGATCAGCGCTCGCTGGATGAAGTAGTCCGTTGGCTTATTGAAAACGGTCATATTCCGTCATTCTGCACAGCCTGCTACAGAGAAGGCCGCACGGGTGACAGATTTATGAGCCTTTGCAAAAGCGGTCAAATACTTAATTGCTGTCATCCGAATGCACTTATGACGCTTACCGAGTACCTTGTTGATTACGCTTCGGACGAAACCAAAAAGGTTGGTTTTGAGATGATAGAACGTGAGCTTAACAAAATACCCAAAGAAAAGGTACGTCAAATAGCCGCACAGAATATTGAGGATATCAAAAACTCAAACCGCAGAGATTTCCGCTTCTAAAAAATGCATTTTACACGGCGCAGTTCTCATACTGATTATCATTAAAACGGTTTAAACAGGTGTTATCGGAAAATTTTGCAAAACGAGGCGGAGGACGCAGGAATACCGACGTATTCTGAGGACGACAACAAAGTTATGCGGAATTTAACGTAACAGATGTTATCCGTTTTATTGGGAATTAGTATCAAGTATGAAAGGCATCGCCTTTATGCGCTATGCGACCGGCTCTGTAAAATTTTTTGATTACATCTATTCTATGTTT